>NZ_JBRRDY010000017.1:0-95839 GCF_056759935.1 Stenotrophomonas sp. STEN035 | reverse complement strand
CTCCAAGTCCCACCCCTTCACCTTAGGTGAAATTGAGGGGGAAATTAACCGGCAAAAGCAGAACCCACATCGTTGCAAACTGCCCCAACCCTTGCGCGAATCGCAGGCGAGGGATCGCGTGGGGTGCTTTGGCTTTGGCTTTGGCTTTCGCGTTGGCTTTGGCTTTGGCTCGAACCAGCTCCAACCTACCCCCCATTCCCAACTCCCGCCTTCCGCCGCTTCTTGAACTGCAACACCAGCGCAATCAACAACACTGCCAAGGCCATCGCGAACCATTGCACCGCATAACCAAGATGCCGCGAAGGCGGCAAGGTATTGGGCAGCAGGTCCAGATCACGCGCATAGCCCAGCGGCAACGCCGGGTCCAACCGAAGTACCTTCGGCGCCAACACAGCACCACCCAGCCCGAGCTGCGCGGCAATGGCAGGCAGATCGATCCGCGTCGCCAGCCAGGTCTGCGGTTGCGTCGCTGCGGTCAATGCAGGGCCCAAGGCGATACCGGTTGCTGGTGCAGGCGCCCACAATCCCTGCAGTGCCTGCGTGCCCTGCTCCGCGCGAATCCTCGGCATGCTGCGGTCAGCAGGCAGCGGCAACCAGCCAAGATCGACCAGCACGACGGCTCCATCGGCAGCGCGCGCAGGCTGGTAGACCTTGATGCCGGCGCGGCCTTCTCGCAGCTGGTTGTCCAGCAGCACACTGCCGGGCAGGAACTGCAGCTGGTCGCGCACCCAATGCAGGGAATCCGGCGTGGCCGCCGCCCGGGCAAGGCTGAGCGCAGCATCGCGGCTGGGCGGCAACTGCGCAAGCAGGGCTTCTTTTTCGTGTTTGCGCTGCAGCTGCCAGCCGCCCAAGGCGCAGAACACGACCGCCACCAGCACCGCTACCAGCCAACCAAAAATCGCCGTGTGCTGTCGCGTCATGACAAGCTGCCGCCAAGCAGGTGATATAGCACTGCCTTCCCACTGAACGAGCCACGCATGAATGATTCGTTGAAGACCCTGTTGGTGATCGCGTTCTTGATCGTCATCGTCTGGAATCTTGGAGCCGGCCTCTATTACCTGATGATCGATCGCGGCCAGACCAAACGGACGGTCAATGCGTTGACACGGCGTATCGCGCTGTCAGTGGTGCTGATTCTTCTTGTCGCGCTTGGCATCTATACGGGTTGGATCAAGCCGCATGGTGTTGGCGGCTGAACATCGCAACAGCCGCACTGTTGTGCAGTGCGGCCGCGGAGCCGCGTTACAGCACGTATACGAACAGGAACAGCATCAGCCACACCACGTCGACGAAGTGCCAGTACCACGCGGCGGCTTCGAAGCCGAAGTGGTTGTCGCGGCTGAAGTGGCCCTTGGCTGAGCGGAACCACATCACCAGCAGCATGATGGTTCCCAGCAGCACGTGTGCGCCGTGGAAGCCGGTCAGCATGAAGAAGGTGGAACCGTAGATGCCCGAGCCCAGGGTCAGGTTCAATTCCTTGTAGGCGTGGATGTATTCCTCGGCCTGGAAGAACAGGAACACGCAGCCCAACACCACCGTCGCACCCAGCCAGATCAGCAGCTGCTTGCGGTTGCCCGCCTTCAGCGCGTGATGGGCGATGGTCAGGGTCACGCCCGACGTCAGCAGGATCAAGGTATTGAGCAGCGGCAGGCCCCAGGCCGGAATGGTCTGGAAGGCGCCACCGATATCGGCCGGGCCATTGGTCGGCCACGCCGCCGAATAGCCATCCCACAGGTACTCATTGGTGAGCACGCCATGGCCTTCACCACCGAGCCAGGGCAGGCCCATGTTGCGGGTGTAGAACAGCGCGCCGAAGAAGGCGGCGAAGAACATCACCTCGGAGAAGATGAACCAGATCATCCCCATCCGGAATGAGCCGTCGACCTGGTGGTTGTAGTTGCCACCCACCGATTCGCGGATGACATCACCGAACCACAGGAAGAGGGTGAACACCAGCATCGCCACGCCGGTGAAGAAGGTCCAGCGGCCCCAGCTGGCGTCGTTGAGCCAACTGGCTACCCCGACCATCATCACCAGCATCGCGATCGATCCTACAAACGGCCATTTGCTGCTGCTTGGCACGAAGTAGACGTTGGGATCAGGCGTGTTATGGGCCATGGCGTTGCTTCCGGGTCCGTGATCAGGGAGCTGCGTGTGCGGCGGCCGCGGTGTTTGCCGGGGCCAGCCGTTCGGTCAGCGCATCATTCTTGTAGAAGGTGTAGGACAGGGTGATCGTGTTGACGTCGGCCGGCAGATCCGGGTCGACGATGAAGCGCACTGGCATCTCGCGCTGCTCGCCGGCCTGCAGGGTCTGCGCGGTGAAGCAGAAACATTCGGTCTTGTTGAAGTAACCCGATGCGCGTGCTGGCGCCACCGACGGCACCGCGCTGCCAACCAGTGCGCGCTCGCTGTCGTTGCGGGCAAAGTACAGGGCTTCGTTCAACTCGCCCGGCACCACGTCCATCGTCAGTTTTTCCGGATGGAAGGCCCACGGCAGTTTGGAATTGACGCCGCCGTCGAACTCCACCCGCACCGTGCGCTTGCCATTGGCCGCATGCGCGTTGGTTTCGTGCGTGGTCGCGCCGCGCTCCAGGCGTACGCCGAACACTTTTTCGCAGGCGATGCGGTATAGCGGCACCAGCGAGAAGGTCAGCACGAATACCGCGAACGCCACACCGATCAGCCGGCCAAGACCGGCGTTCGGCTTGGGTGCGGGCGCCGGCGTGGTCAACTCGCCAGCACCCCGGACAGGATGAAGCCGACATAGACCGCTACCGCGATCAGGCCAACGATCAACGCGGTGCGCCGCGAACGGCGCCTGCGCAGGGCCATTTCTTCAGCCTGGAAATGTTCGTTGCTGCTCATTGCCAGCCTCCTCAGTGCGTCACGTCGTCATGCGCCAGATCGCCCGGCTTGATCACCGGCGGCACGGTGAAGGTATGCGCAGGTGCCGGTGACGGAATGGTCCACTCCAGGCCGCGTGCGCTTTCCCAGGCACGTGCTTCGGCGCGCTTGCCGTTGCGCAGCGAGGCAAGAAGGATCGCCGCCATCATGAACGGCGTGGCGAACATGCCGAACGCGCCGATCGAGCTGATCAGGTTCCAGTCGGCGAACACCGGGTTGTAGTCGGGGATACGCCGCGGCATGCCAGCCAGACCGAGGAAGTGCTGCGGGAAGAACAGCAGGTTGACGAACACCATCGTCCACCAGAAATGAAACTTGCCCCAGAACTCGTTGTACATGCGGCCGGTCCACTTCGGCCACCAGTAATACACCGCGGCGATCAGCGCCAATACCGCGCCGGTCACCAGCACGTAGTGGAAGTGCGCCACCACGAAGTAAGTGTCGTGGTACTGGTAGTCGGCCGGCACGATCGCCAGCATCAGGCCGGAGAAACCACCGATGGTGAACAGGATCACGAACGAGATGGAGAACAGCATCGGCGTCTCAAACGTCAGCGAGCCCTCCCACATCGTGCTGACCCAGTTGAATACCTTCACCCCGGTCGGAATGGAGATCAGCATCGTGGCGAACATGAAGTAGATCTCGCCACCCAGCGGCATGCCCACCGTGAACATGTGGTGCGCCCACACGATGAACGACAGGAAGGCGATGGCGGCGGTGGCGTAGACCATTGCCTGGTAGCCGAACAGCGGCTTGCGGCTGAAGGTCGGCAGGATCTCGCTGACCACGCCGAACGCCGGCAGGATCATGATGTAGACCTCGGGGTGACCGAAGAACCAGAAGATGTGCTGGTACATCACCGGGTCACCGCCACCGGCGGCGTTGAAGAAGCTGGTGCCGAAGAACTTGTCGGTCAGCAGCATGGTCACCGCACCGGCCAATACCGGCATCACCGCGATCAGCAGGAAGGCGGTGATCAGCCAGGTCCAGCAGAAGATCGGCATCTTCAACAGGTCGATACCCGGTGCGCGCATGTTGAGCACGGTGGCGATGATGTTGATCGCACCCATGATCGAGCTGACACCGGCCACGTGGATGGCGAACACGCTGAAGGCGACGTTGTAGCCGCCCTGCAGCGACAGCGGCGGATACAGGGTCCAACCACCAGCCGGTGCACCGCCGGGCAGGAACAGGGTCACCAGCAACATGCCGAAGGCCACCGGCAGCAGCCAGAACGACCAGTTGTTCATGCGTGGCAGCGCCATGTCCGGCGCGCCGATCTGCAGCGGGATCATCCAGTTGGCGAGGCCGACGAAGGCCGGCATCACCCCACCGAAGATCATCACCAGTGCATGCACGGTGGTCATCTGGTTGAAGAATTCAGGCTTGACGAACTGCAGGCCGGGTTGCGCCAGCTCCAGCCGGATCACCACGCTCATCGCCGCACCGACGATGAACATCGTGAAGCTGAAAAGCAGGTAGAGCGTGCCGATGTCTTTGTGATTGGTGGAGAAGAACCAGCGCTCGAAGAAGCCCTGTTGGTGCCCGTGGTGATCGGAGTGGTCCACTGCGGTATTCGCCATTGCAACTACACCTCGTTATGCGTTTTCAGGCATCGCGCCGGCAGCACCGGCACGCAGTGGTATCAGGCACCGGCCGCCGCAGGCGCGGCGGGTGTAGCGACAGTCGGGCTTGCTTCGGGAGCCGCTGCAGGCGCCGGTTCGGCAGCAGGTGTGGGTGCCGCCTCGGCAGGTGCAGCCGGTGCCGGCTTGCGTGAGGCCAGCCAGGACTTGAACTCGTCCTTGGACACGGCCTTGACCACGATCGGCATGAAGCCATGGTCCTTGCCACACAGCTCCGCGCATTGGCCGCGGTACACGCCTTCGGTTTCGATATTGGTCCAGCGCTCGTTGATGAAGCCCGGCACGGCATCCTGCTTCCAACCCAGCGCCGGTACCCACCACGCGTGAATCACGTCGTCGGAGGTGATGACGAAACGGACCTTGGTATCTACCGGCAGCACCAACGGGTTGTCCACGTCCAGCAGGTAGTGCGGGTCGCTGGCCATGGTCGGCACGCTGCCGCTCTGCCGCACTTCGTCGGACTTGCGGTCCAGGCGGCTGGTGAAGACCACGTCCTCACCGAGGTATTCGTACTTCCACATCCACTGATAGCCGGTGATCTTCACCGTCATCTCGGAATCGCGGGTGTCATACATGGCGATCAGCTTGGCCGTGGCCGGCCAGGCCATCACTACCAGGATGATGATGGGGATGACGGTCCAGATGATTTCCGCCTTGGTGTTGTGGCTGAACTGCTTGGCCACCGCGCCCTTGGACCTGCGGAACTTGAACATCGCGTAGGCCATCGCGCCGAACACCAGCACGCCGATGACGGTACACACCCACAACGCCACCATATGTGCGTCCCACGCCATACGCGAGGTATGGGTGACGCCCTTGCCCATATTGAGCTGCCATTCCTTGGGATCGGCGGTCTGCGCCCATGCTGCCTGCGCCGACAGCATCATCGCTGCCGCTGCCAAACCGTGTTTCAACTTCGCGCCCCACACGCTGCTTTGCTTCATTGCCTAGACCCTTGACGTCATCGGTTGCTGCCATTGCTGGCTGCGAGCAAGCCTTCAAGTGTCACCGCAAGTTCCCGACGTTCCACGGGCGCGAGGAAACTCCCCACTTCCACCCATTTGCCGCTGGAAACCAGCAGGACCCGTTCCTTCCCGGTCACCACCCGCACCCAATACGGGTGTGCGCGGAATACCGGCGAAACTCCGGCTGCGGGAATCACTTCCACGCAGTCCGGTCCTACCCGGATCTCTTCCCGGCGATTGCTGCTGCGCCAACACGCGCGCAGGGCAGCGGCCACCAGGAAGCCATGCAACAACGCGAAGACAGGGGCCAGTACGTTCCCGGACAGCCAAGCCAGGCCGGCCGCGAACACCATCAATCCTGCCAACGCCGCAAACAACTGGACGAACTGCCGAGCACTGAGTGCCCGTGGGGGGTGCAGTAACAACTGCGTCCCTGAGCCATCGGAATCTTGCCGAAGCACCTGGATCATCGCAGCCGCGTCCATACCGCGGAAATCGAGTTCGATGGTAGCCCTGCCCGCACACGCCCGGCAAGCTTCCATTCATCATCGTCATCAATGCTGCAGTGCACATCAAAACTGTGCCCATATCGTCCCAGCACGTCGATTTAATTGCCGGAATCGGCACAATTAAAACCAACTCGTTAAGTATTGCGAAAGTGCCCACACACCAGTGCTTTCAAGCTGCCAACAGATGCCCGCCGGGGACTAGGAAATCCGCCACCGAAGATTAAAATGGCCGAATCCAACTGTGGCCGAGCGCATGAACGCAACACCTTCTCCTGATGTCGCCTCCCCTACGTCGCCGGCCCCGCCGCTGCTGACGCCTGAGCTTCCGCCGGCGCCGCCCGCGCTGCGCCAGGCCATCACTGATGCCTGGTTGAAAGACGAAGCCAGCCACGTGCGCGAACTGCTGGAGCAGGCGCGCCTGCCGGCCGCCGAACAGGCGCAGGTACAGGCCACCGCTGCCGACCTGGTGCGCCGCGTGCGCGCCCGCGCCAAGAACCAGGGCGCGATCGAAGCCTTCATGCGCCAATACGACCTGGGCAGCGAGGAAGGCGTGCTGCTGATGTGCGTGGCCGAAGCCCTGCTGCGCATTCCGGACCAGGAAACCGCCGACAAGCTGATCCGCGACAAGCTGGGCGAGGCCGACTGGAAGCGCCACATGGGCCAGTCAGACTCGGTGCTGGTCAACGCCTCGACCTGGGGCCTGATGCTGACCGGTCACCTGGTTGATCTGGCCGATGCCACCAAGCGCGATGTGCATGGCGCGTTCAAGCGTCTGATCGGCCGCGTTGGCGAACCGGTGATCCGCCTGGCCGTGCGTCAGGCCATGAAGATCATGGGCCACCAGTTCGTCATGGGCCGCACCATCGACGAAGCGCTGTCGCGTTCGCACAAGGGCGACAACAGCAACTACCGCTACTCCTTCGACATGCTCGGCGAAGGCGCGCTGACCATGAAGGACGCGCTGCGCTATCTGGAAGACTACCGCCGCGCCATCCACGCCATCGGCAGCGACAACATCGCCCGTGGTGGCAAGGCCGACGGTGACGTCACCACCTCGCACGGCATCTCGATCAAACTGTCGGCGCTGTACCCGCGTTACGAGCACGCCAAGCGCGAGCGCGTACTGAAGGATCTGGTGCCGGGCGTGCTGGAACTGGCGCAGCTGGCCAAGTCCTACGGCATCGGATGTACCGTCGACGCCGAAGAAACCGACCGCCTGGAACTGTCGCTGGACATCATCGAGCGCGTGGTCAGCGATGCCTCGTTGAAGGGCTGGGAAGGCTTCGGCATCGTCGTGCAGTCCTACCAGAAGCGCACGCCGTACACGATTGATTACCTCGCTGACCTGGCCCGTCGCATCGGCCACAAGCTGCAGGTGCGTCTGGTCAAGGGCGCGTACTGGGATGCGGAAATCAAGCGTGCGCAGATCGAAGGCCTGCCCGCCTACCCGGTGTTCACCCGCAAGCAGAACACCGACGTGTCCTACATCGCCTGCGCCAAGCGCCTGTTTGGCCATAGCGACGCGATCTACCCGATGTTCGCCACCCACAACGCGGCCACCATCGCCACGATCAAGCAGATCGCCAAGGGCGGCGTGTACGAACACCAGAAGCTGCACGGCATGGGTGATGACCTGTACGCCGAAGTGATTCCGGCTGACCGCTTGAACGTGCCCTGCCGCGTGTACGCACCGGTGGGCTCGCACGAAGACCTGCTGCCGTATCTGGTGCGGCGCCTGCTGGAGAACGGCGCCAACTCCAGCTTCGTCAACCGCATCACCGATGAAGACGTGTCGATAGACGACCTGATCCGCGATCCGGTCGAAGCCGTGTCTTCGTTTGCTTCCATCCCGCACCCCAAGATCCCGCTGCCGGTTGATTTGCTGCGCAGCCAGAACCACGACAGGACCAACTCCATGGGCATCAACCTCGCCAACGACAACGAACTGCGCGCCCTGGCCGAGCAGCTCAACGCCGCCATCAAGCCGTGGCAGGCGACCCCGCTGGTGCAGGGCGTGGCCCCGGGCACGCCGTCGCAGCCGGTGGTCAACCCGGCCGACAACCGCCAGGTCGTCGGTCACTGGCAGGCTGCCGACGCCGCCACCGTGCAGAAGGCACTGGCCAATGCCGTGGCCGCACAGCCGGCCTGGAACCGCACCCCGGCCGCCAGCCGCGCCGCCATCCTCGAGCACGCCGCCGATCAGCTTGAAGCGCGCATCGCCGAGTTCATGGCACTGTGCGTGAAGGAAGCCGGCAAGAGCCTGCCCGACGGCGTCGCCGAAGTGCGCGAAGCAGTCGACTTCCTGCGTTACTACGCCAAGCAGGCACGCGAGCAGTTCGGCGCCGCCGAAAAACTGCCGAGCCCGACCGGCGAAAGCAACGAACTGCAGCTTCACGGCCGTGGCGTCTTCGTCTGCATCAGCCCGTGGAACTTCCCGCTGGCGATCTTCCTCGGCCAGATCAGCGCCGCACTGGCCGCCGGCAACAGCGTCATCGCCAAGCCGGCCGAGCAGACCAACCTGATCGGCTATTACGCAGTGAAGCTGCTGCTCGACGCAGGCGTGCCGGAAGGCGTGCTGCAGTTCCTACCGGGCGACGGTGCCACCGTCGGTGCCGCGCTGACCGCCGACCCGCGCGTGGCCGGCGTGGCCTTCACCGGATCCACCGAGACCGCCCGCGCCATCAACCGCGCCATGGCTGCACGCGATGCCGCCATCGGCGTGCTGATCGCCGAGACCGGCGGCCAGAATGCCTTCATCGCCGACTCCTCGGCACTGCCGGAACAGCTGGTCAAGGACGCGATCGGTTCGGCCTTCACCTCCGCCGGCCAGCGTTGCTCGGCAGCGCGCGTGCTGTTCGTGCAGGATGACATCGCCGACAAGGTGATGGGCATGCTGTCCGGTGCGATGGCCGAACTGAAGGTAGCCGATCCGGGCGAGCTGTCCACCGACGTCGGTCCGGTCATCGACGCCGATGCCCTGCAGATCCTCAAGGATCACGCCTTGCGCATGGACGCCGAAGCGCGCCTGATCGCAGCCGCACCGCTGTCCGATGCGGCCGCGCACGGCACCTTCTTCGCCCCGCGTGCGTACGAGCTGAAGGATCTGAATCAGCTGCACAAGGAGATCTTCGGGCCAGTACTGCACGTGATCCGCTGGAAGGCCGATCAGCTGGATGCGGTGATCGACCAGATCAACGCCACCGGCTACGGCCTGACCCTGGGCGTGCATTCGCGCATCGACGAAACCGTTGATCGCATTGCAGCGCGCGTCAACGTCGGCAATGTCTACGTCAACCGCAACCAGATCGGCGCGGTGGTCGGCGTGCAGCCGTTCGGCGGCCAGGGCCTGTCCGGCACCGGCCCCAAGGCCGGCGGCCCGCACTACCTGCTGCGCTTCGCCACCGAGAAGACGGTAACGGTGAACACCACCGCCGCCGGTGGCAACGCCTCGCTGCTGACCCTGGGCGACTGATTCCAGTTGTATTGTGATCAAGAAAAACCCCGCGCAAGCGGGGTTTTTCTTTGTCCTGCGAAAAGCCTACCCCTCCCCACCCCTCCCCTTCGCTGCGCGAAAGGGAGGGGGCTGTAGTGCCGAGCCATGCTCGGCAGAGGCTTTTTCCCGGCAACGCGTCAACCTTGCAGGAGCGGCGGAAGCCGCGAAGCAGATGGTCTATCTGATTGCAGCGGCATCGGTGATTTCATTGATGCCAGCTTCGCGGCTTACGCCGCTCCTACAAATGCACGATCGCCTGCAGTGCAATCGGCGCCCAAACAAAAAGCCCCGCTTGCGCGGGGCTTTCTGCATGCATCAATTACAGGTCCGCTTAGAACTTGTAGTTGATCGAAGCAGCGAGGATGTCGCCGCCCACGTCGTACTTGCCCTTGACCACGTTGCCAGTGGCCGAGGTCACGTTGATGCCCGGCTCATTGGTGAACAGGTGGGTGTAACCGAAGTTGAACTCGGTCTTCTCCGACGGGGTCCAGCCCAGACCGAACGACAGCCACTTGCGGGTCACGTCCGGCACGCGCACGTCGCGGTGCGAGATGCTGGTCGGCGACTCGTCATAGGCCACACCGCCGCGCAGGGTGATGGTTTCCGACAGCTTGTACTCGGTACCGATCGAGCCAAAGGTGGTGTCGTTGTAATGGAAGCCCAGAACGCTGTCCGGCTGGTTCGAAGCGAAGTCGACGGTCACCTGGTCGAACGCGGTCTTCCATGCGGTGCGCGACACGTCGCCCATCACGGTCCAACGGTCGTTGATGCGGTGGGTCACGCTCATCGAGATCGAGGCCGGCAGGGTCACCGTGGCCTTGCCCGAGGTGTCCACGAACAGGCCGCTACCCGGCTGACCGAGGGCAACCGAAACATTCTGCGGAACGGTGAAGTTGGCCTTGCCACCGGTGATCTTGTGCTCGACCTTGGAGCGGTACGTGAAGGCAATGTTGGTGTCTTCAGTCGGGCTCAGGGTGGTGCCGAGCAGGTAACCGACGGCATTGTTGTCGCCTTCGATGGTGACGAAACCATCGGCGCTGCCCGGCGAGAAACCACCGAGAGCAGCCTGCTGACCAGCAGCGGCGGCGGCGGCGGCGATCTGCGCCGGGGTGCGGCCAGCGGCAGCTGCAGCTGCGGCGGCGCGCTGCTGGGCGGCACCGTTGACCACAGCACCCATGTCCAGTGCATTGGACAGTTCGATGGTCAGGTGCTCAACGAACACCGACGCGCCGAACGACACATACGGGTTGACGTCGTAAGAGAACGCGGCACCCAGGTCGATGGCCTTCAGGTCGGTGGTCACGCCGCTGTAGCGGCCCACCCAGTTCTTGTCGTAATCGGTCTTGAAGCCGAACGGTGCAGTCAGCGACAGGCCGAAATGCATGTTGTCGTTCTCACCGAACGGCAGGTGGAAATACGCTGCCGGGACCGGCGCGATCATGCCTGCATCGCCGCCGTTACCGCCGGTGATGTTGGTGCCGGTGCCCGGGCCACCCGGGCCGGAGTTACGGCCGGAGGCCTTCTCGAACTTCGCCGAGAAGCTGATGGCGCTCAGGTCAGCCTGGAACTGGCGACCGTCGAGCAGGCGCATCGAAGCGGGGTTGGTGGCGACAACCGAAGCGTCGTCCCATGCGCTGGTGGAACCAGCAAAAGCGCGGCCGAGGCCCTTGGCGCTGTTTTCCTTCAGCTGGAAGGCAGCAGCATCGGCGTGGCTGAAAGCCAGGGCGCCGGCAATACCGACGGCAAGGGCAGTTACGCGAGCAATAGCAGAAGCGGTCATAGTGGAAGCTCTCTCCGTAAACGGTAATGGTCGTTTTGCGCCTGCACTCCCAAGTAGCAAGCTACTTGACAGTGCGCCGGAGTCCCCTCCCGACATACGACGCCGTATGCAGTATCACCCACGCTGGTTAACTAAACAATAACGACGAAAGACATATTCCCAGCCCGCCCCGGGCGGTCCCGGGTTAGGCTTCCGCACTCATGTTCGTCTCCATTCCTTCCAGAAATAAGTCAGGCCTGCGCTGGGCTGTGCCTTTGCTGTGCCTGACCTTGCTGGCCGCCTTCCTCTGGTCGATCTCACGGCCAGATGAGGCGCGGCGCTCGTTGTGGCTGGACTGGGGCGCGCTGGCCACTGGCCTGGGCAGTGGCCATGACTGGTGGGCAGCCTTGCGCGACGGCAGCGTATTAAGGCTGTTCACCGCACTGTTCCTGCATGCCGACTGGTCGCACCTGCTCGGCAACCTGGTGTTCCTGCTGATCTTCGGCCTGCCCGCAGAACGCGTACTGGGACCGTGGCGCCTGCTACTGCTGTTCCTGTTTGGCGGTGCCATCGCCAACCTGGCCGCGCTGTATGTGATCGGCTCACCGGAACGCACCATCATCGGTGCCAGTGGCGCGGTGTCGGCGCTGATGGGGGCTTATCTGACCCTGTTCCCACGCGCCAAGCTGGGCGTGGTGCTGCCGTTGGGCTTGTTCCTGGAATTCGTGCGTGCGCCAGCCTTTCTGCTGATCGGCGTGTGGGCGGCCCTGCAGGTGGTGTTCGCCTATATCGGCCCCAGCTTCGGCATGGTGGCCTGGTCGGCGCATGTGGCTGGTTTTTTGTTTGGCGTGGCGTACGGGCTGTATGTGCGTGCGGCGATTGCCCGACGGCTGCGCAAGCGCAAGGGCTTCTAGCTTTCTTGTAGGAGCGGCGTCAGCCGCGAAGCCGGTGACCCATCAGATCACCGGCTTGTCTGCAATTTCATTGATGTCGGCTTCGCGGCTGACGCCGCTCCTACAAGAGCGCCGACATGGCCCGGCTAAAGCTGCCGAGCATGGCTCGGCACTACAGGGGCTTTTCTGCGGCGGCGGGCTTTTCTGTGGCTTCCGGCTTTGCAGCCGCCGCCGGGGCTGGCGGCTTCGCTGCGGTGTTGGCGGGCTTGGCTTTCGCCGCTGCGGCCTGTGCCGCTGCTACCGAGCCGGGGTGCTTGAGTTCCTGCAGCGCCGACTGGATCGGGGCATCGCCCGGCAACACCACGCCGGCCTTGCTGCCCACCGCTTCGTCATCGCCACGCAGATGGCCGGGCAGCTTGGCTTCACTGTAGTCGCTCAGACTGGGCGGCAGGTCGTTGACCGCATCGGCCGGATCCGGGGTCAGCTCCACATCCGGCAGGATGCCGGTGGCCTGGATCGAGCGGCCGCTGGGCGTGTAGTAACGGGCGGTGGTCAGCTTGACCGAGTCGCCGTTGTCCAGCGGCAGCACGGTCTGTACCGAACCCTTGCCGAAAGTGCGGCTGCCGACCACGCGGGCGCGGCCATTGTCACGCAAAGCACCAGCCAGCACTTCCGATGCGCTGGCCGAGCCAGCGTCGGCCAACACCACCATCGGTGCGCCCTTGAGCAGGTCGCCCGGGGTGGCGTCGAACTTGGCGTCGCTGATCGAGATGCGGCCGCGGGTACTGACGATGCCGCCCCTCTCCAGCAGATCATCCGCTACCTGCACGGCGGCCGTGAGCAGGCCGCCCGGATTGCTGCGCAGGTCCAGCACCAGGCCCTTCAACTTGCCACCAGCCTGCGCCTGCAGTTGGTTCAACTGCTTCTGGAAATCGGCGCCGGTATCGGCCTGGAAGGTGCTGATGCGGATATAGCCGTAACCCGGCTCCAGCATCTTGCTGCGCACGCTGGTGACGCGGATGGTCTCGCGCATCACGGTGACATCGAAGGGCTTCTGTTCGCCACGGGCGATGGTCAGCACCACGCTGCTGCCTGCCTTGCCACGCAGCGGTTCGCTGGCATCGATGGCGTTGATCGGGGTGCCATCGATGGCCACGATCAGGTCACCGGCCTTCAGACCTGCTCGCGCGGCCGGGGTGTCGTCGATCGGCGACACCACCTTCAAGGTGTTTTCCTGCTGCAGTACCTCCACGCCGATGCCTTCGTAGGCACCGTTGGTCTGCTCGTCGAAGGCCTCGGCATCTTCTTTGTTGAAGTAGGTGCTGTGCGGGTCCAGCTCCAGCAACAAGCCGCGTACGGCCGACTGCATCAGCTTCTTGTCATCCACCGGATCAACGTAAGCCGCACGCACGGCGTTGTAGACACCTACGAAGCGGCGGATCTCATCCAGCGGTACGCGCGAGGTCACCGATTCCTTGGCGTCGGGATCGTCCGCCTTGGACACCTTGTCCGGGGCGCTCTGGGCCAATGCAACAGCCGGTGACAGGGCCAACAGCAGGGCAGCAGCAAGACGGGCTACACGCATGAACCACTCCATGAGAAAACGGATGCGCAATAACCGCGCTGGACCCGATTATGCGCGAAGCCCAGCTAAATTCTTGTTGAATCGGCGCCGCCGCCTGTACCAGCGCTCAGCCGGCGTTACTGCCGCTGCAGCCAGGTCGATGGATCCACCGGCTGGCCGTTGCGACGCAGTTCAAAGTACAGGGCGGTCACGCCCTGGCCACCGGAGTTGCCGACCTTGGCCACCGCATCGCCACGCTTGATGCTGGCGCCAGCATCCTTGAGCAAGGCGTCGTTATGCGCGTACAGGCTCATATAGCCGTTGCCGTGATCGACGATCAGGATCATGCCGTAACCGGTCATCCAGTCGGAGAACACCACGGTGCCGTCAGCGACTGCGGTCACCGTGCTACCGGCCGGGGCGCCGATCAGCACGCCGGCGCTGTTGCGGCCATCCGGCAGGCGACCACCGTAACGGGCCAGCAGATTGCCCGACAACGGCCAACCCAAGCCACCAACCCGCGGCGCCGGCGCATTGGCGACCACCCGCGGTGGCACCTTGCCCGGCGCGGCCCGGGCCGGGCTCCGCGTTGAGCCGCCATTGGCAGCTGCAGCCTGCCGCGCCTGCTCGGCGGCACGACGGGCGGCCGCACGGCGCTCGGCTTCGGCGCGCGCAGCAGCGGCACGCAAGCTGGCCAGCACCTGCTCCAGCGCGCGTGCGTCCTTGCCCAAGGCCTTCTCGCGCTCGCTGCGATCCTGATAGCGGGTATCCAGTTCGCTCAGCACGCTGGCGCGCTGGCGACGGTCCTGGGCCAACGCGGTAGCCTGCTGGCGCTGTTGTTCGCGGGCCTGCTCCAGTTCTTTGCTGCGCGCGACGATCTGCTGCTCGGTGCTGGTCAGCGCCTGCAGATCGGTGGTCAGGCCGGTGATTGCCTTGGCCCGCTCACGCTGCAGATAGCGGTGATAGGCCAGTTCGCGATTGGCATCGGCCACGCTGTCCTGCGACAGCAGCAGCTTCAATGGCGCGTGGTTGCCCAGCTGGTAGGCGCCGCGCAGCAGCGTTGCCAGCTGCTGGCGCTGCTGGGCCAGGCCGCTTTCCAGCGTGGTCCGGCGTTGCTGCAGGGCAGCCAATGATTGTTGCTCGCGCTGCACTGCGGCTTCGGCCTCGGCTACCGCCCGGCCGCTGCGGGCGACCTTCTGGTCGGCCTCGCGCAGGCGCTGGCTGGCTTCACCACGCTGCCCTTCCAGCTGGCGCCGTTCCTGCGCAACACCTTTGATCTCGCCGCGCAGCTGCTGCAGCTTCTTTTCGGTGTCACGCGAACTGTTCTGTGCCGATAATGGACCAACCAACAGCACCCCCAGCATCAACAGGCAAGCACCGCGCCATGGCGGCAGGGCCGCAGGTCGTTGTGAACGAGGCTGGTGACTGGGCTGGCGCAAAGAGGTTCCAGTGACTTCAGGCAGATGCGGATTGTACCCAAGCGTGGTGCCATGCCGCCCAGTCCATCGGCATTTCCACAGTGGAGATCTCATGAAACGTCTATTTCTACTTCTGCTGCTGAGCGCGAATGCCCCGCTGGCGCTGGCCGCCGACGACATCAGCAAGGTCAATGGCAGCATCCAGACCCAGGCCGGCAACACCTACGGCGATCTGGAAACCGTCAATGGCGGCATCCAGTTGGCCGCAGGAGTGCAGGCCAACAGCGTCGAGACCGTGAACGGCAGCGTGCGCATCGAAGACAATGTGCAGGCGCACAGCATCGAAACCGTCAACGGTGGCATCCGCGGCGGCCGCAACCTGGTGATTACCCACGGCCTGGATACGGTCAACGGCGGCATCTACGTTGATCGCGGCAGCCGCATTGGCGGCAGCATTGAAACCGTCAACGGCAGCATCGGCCTGGTCGCCGTGCAGTTGGCTGGCGACATCGAAACCGTCAATGGCGACATCACCGTTGGTATCGATTCAGTTGTCAGAGGCGGCATCAAGGTCAATCGTCCCTCGTTCGGCATCTCGCTGACCGCACCGCGCAAGCCGCGTATCGTCATCGGCCCGAACGCCGTGGTCGAAGGCCCGCTGGTGTTCGAGCGCGAGGTCGTGCTGCTGGTGCACGACTCGGCGAAGATCGGTCCTGTGACCGGCGCCACGCCGCAACGCTTCGACAGCGAAACCGCGCCACGCTGAACGCGCATTGCAGGCCAATCCTGCCTAGAATCCGGGTTCGATCTTGCAACCCGGAGTTCTCATGCATCGCAAACTGTTGTTGTGCCTGGCCGCGACCGCGGCACTGGCCGCCTGCAAGCAGGAGGCACCGGCACCGGCGGCCTCCGCGCCCGCCCCAGCCCCGGCTCCGGCCCACACCTTTGCCGGCGGCATCAACGCTGCCGACTTCGGCGAACTGGTAAAGACCCTGGCCTCGGATGAGTTCGAAGGCCGCGCCCCCGGCAGCAACGGCGAAGAGCTGACGGTCAACTACATCCGCGACCAGATGCAGCGCATCGGCCTGCAGCCGGGCAACGGCGACAGCTGGTTCCAGGAAGTGCCGATGACCGAAACCACGGCCAACCCGGCTACCGTGCTGAAGATCCAGCAGGGCCAGGCCAGCCGTGACCTGGTATTCGGCACCGACATGGTGATCGGCACCCGCAGCGGCCAGCCGGAAATCAAGATCGACAACAGCGAGCTGGTGTTTGTCGGTTACGGCGTGGACGCACCCGAGCAGAACTGGAACGACTACACCGGCCAGGATTGGAAGGGCAAGACGGTGGTGATGTTCGTCAACGACCCGGGCTTCCACACCGACGATGCCAAGTTGTTCGATGGCAAGCGCATGACCTATTACGGGCGCTGGACCTACAAGTTCGAGGAAGCCGCCCGCAAGGGCGCTGCTGCCGCGCTGATCGTGCATGACAGCGCCGGCGCGTCCTATGGCTGGGATGTGGTGAAGAACTCCTGGGGCGGTGCGCAGTACGACCTGCCCGCCGCCGAAGACAGCCAGCCGCGCCTGCAGGCACAGGGCTGGCTCAGCGCCGAGGCCGCACGCAAGCTGTTTGCCGACGCCGGGCTGGACCTGGACAAGGCCTACAAGGACGCCAGCAAGCGTGGCTTCAAGCCGGCACCGTTGAATGCCAGCCTGTCGCTGGACCTGAAGAGCACCATCGCGCAGAAGAAGTCACGTAACGTGGTCGGCGTGCTTCCGGGCAGCAAGCGTGCCGACGAAGCCGTGCTGTACATGGCGCACTGGGATCACCTCGGCAAGCACGAAGGTGAAACCGGCGACAACATCTACAACGGTGCGGTCGACAACGCGACCGGCGTGGCCGGCATTCTTGAAGTGGCCGATGCGATGGCCCACCAGCAGACTCCGCCGGAGCGCTCGGTGGTGTTCCTGGCGGTGACGCTGGAGGAATCGGGCCTGCTCGGTTCGCAGTACTACGTGAACCACCCGACCTTCCCGCTGGACAAGATTGCCGGCGTGATCAACATCGATGCGATGTCGGTCAATGGTCGCGCGCGTGACCTCACCGTAACGGGCTTCGGCAGCTCCGAGCTGGAAGACCTGCTCAAGCCGCTGGCCGCCAAGCAGGGCCGTACCCTGCATGCGGAAAGCTCGGTGCAGAGCGGCTTCTACTTCCGCTCCGATCACTTCAACTTCGCCAAGGCCGGCGTGCCGGCACTGTATGCCGATGGCGGCGAAGACCTGATCGATGGCGGTGTCGAGGCCGGCAAGCGTGCGGCCGAAGCCTATGGCAAGGACCGTTATCACGGTCCGAAGGACGAGTACGACCCGGCCACCTGGAAGCTCGACGGCATCGTCGAAGACCTGGAACTGTTGTACGGCGTTGGCCAGCAGCTGGCCGGCGGCGATGCCTGGCCGAACTGGTATGAAGGCAACCCGTTCAAGGCCAACCGCGACGCGATGATGAAGAACAAGGACAGCAACACGGGCAAATAAGCCACTGCTGATCGCTAGAGAACGGCGCCGTTGGGCGCCGTTCTTGTTTGTGTATGGCTACGTTGCTTAGGTCGTCGGCGAAGCCGCACTCGCCATCCGCGCCTTCCGCACACCGGCCACCGCAAACACCACCAGCCCGGCCCAGATCAGGCAGAAGCCAACCAGCTGATTGGCACTGAACGCCTCGCGGAACACCAGCACACCGACCAGGAACTGCAGGGTCGGCGCGATGTACTGCAGCAGGCCAACCACGGTCAGCGGCACCCGCCGCACACCGAAGGCGAAGGCAATCAGCGGGATCGCACTGACCGCACCGGCCAGTACCAGCAGCGCGTCGATGCCAACGCCCCAGCCGGAGATGAAACCGCCACCATGGCCGCTCTCGGCCCAGAGCACATAGGCCAGCGCCGGCGCCACCATGAACAGACTTTCCACGCCCAGCCCGCTCACCGCGTCCACCACCACCAGCTTGCGCAGCAGGCCGTACAGGCCAAAGGTGATGGACAGGCCAATCGCAATCCACGGCGGGCGCCCGCTCTGCCAGGTCAGCCAGGCCACGCCCAGCGCTGCCAGCGCCACCGCCAGCCATTGCAGCTTGCCCAGGCGTTCGCCCAACACCATCACCCCGAGCAGCACGCTCAGCAGCGGGTTGATGAAATAACCCAGGCTGGTTTCGACCACGTGGCCGGCGTTCACCGCCCAGATGTACAGGCTCCAGTTCAGCGCGATCAGCAGGCTGGACAGACCCAGCAGCCAGAACCGCCGCGGCGTTGCCCAAACCTCCGTCAGCCAGCCCCAGCCGCGCACGATGCTCAGGCCGCCAACCAGCAGCACCGCACTCCAGACAATACGATGGGCAATGATCAGGAACGACGGCACCTCCTTGAGCAGGTGCCAGTACAGCGGGAACAGGCCCCAGATGACGAAGGCCAGAGTGATGGCCCAGAGGCCGTTGCGGTGTTCGCTGTTGCTGTTCATGCGCGACGCAGCCTGGCAAGAGTGATGACCACGACGCCGGCCAGAATCACCGCCATCGCACCGAGATCGGAAACACTGAAACGCTCATGTGCGATCCACACGCCAAGGGCGACGGCGATCACCGGATTGACGTAGGCATAGCTGCTGGCCAGCACCGGGCGCACGTTGTGCAGCAGCCACACGTAAGCGGTGAAGGCGATGATCGAGCCGAATACGGTCAGATAGCTCACCGACAGCAGGCCCTGCAGGTTGGGCCAGGTGCTGATCCGCTCACCGCGCAGCAGGCCGGCGCAGACCAGGATCACGCCACCGCACAGCATCTGCCCGGCGGCGGTCATGAACGGCGATGGCAGGTCACGGCCGCGCGACCAGATCGAACCGAACGCCCAGCCCAGCGGTGCGATCAGCAGCAGGATCAAGCCGGTAGGCGTTGCAGTCAGGCTGCTGCCGGCGTTGAGCCAGACCACGCCGACGAAGCCAACGGCAATACCCAGCCATTCACCGCGGGTGACTTTCTCGCCACGGATGGCCGAGAACAAGGCCATCCACAACGGCACCGAGGCCACCGCCACCGCCGCCAGACCCGACGACACATCACGCTCGGCCAGCACCACCATGCCGTTGCCGAGGAACAGCAGACACAGGCCCATCACCGCCAGCGTCTTCCATTGCGCGCGGGTCGGCGCGGCCACACCACGCCAACGCAGCAGGGCATAGAGCACGCTGCCAGCAATGACGAAGCGGGTACCGGAGATCACCGTCAGCGGCGGCAATCCGCTTTCCAACGCCAGATGGATGCCGAGATAGGTCGACCCCCACACCACGTAGACCAGCAACAAGGCCAAAACGACAAGGCCACCCCTGGGAGGAGCAGCCGGCGTGGAATCGGGGGAGGACATGAGGCGGTGCCACCATTCGGGGGAAGGTGAATTCTAGGGCACAGCGGCGCCGAGATCAGTCTGAAAAACGGCATGCTGTATTCGTTTGGCAGGTCACCTACATCATCCATACATGGTCTGCGCTAGGGTTGGACCGACCGCCGCGCCACAGCTGCGCGCATCGCCCGGCCATTGGCCATCAAGCGAGGACCGCTTCTGCATGAACACCTCCAGCGCCAGCGCACCGGCAGCCTCCGACCGCGCCGCCCTGCGTCGCTCCATCTCCAACACCTTGAAAGGTTCGGCCGGCAATCTGGTCGAGTGGTATGACGTCTATGTGTACTCGGTGTTCGCCGTGTACTTCGAGTCGCAGTTCTTCTCGGCCGCCGACAAGAACTCCACCATCTACGTGTGGGCGATTTTCGCGGCGACCTTCCTGATGCGTCCGATCGGTGCCTGGTACTTCGGCCGCTTCGCCGACCGCTACGGCCGCCGCCGCGCACTGACGGTTTCAGTGACGGTGATGGCGGCCTGCTCGTTCCTGATCGCGATCACCCCGACCGCCGCGCAGATTGGCGGTGCCGCAGCATTGATCCTGCTGCTGGCCCGGCTGGCGCAGGGCTTTGCCACCGGTGGCGAATACGGCACCAGTGCGACCTATATGTCCGAGGCGGCGATTCCCGGCCGGCGCGGCTTTCTGTCCTCGTTCCACTACGTCACCCTGGTTGGCGGCCACGTGCTGGCGCAGCTGACCCTGCTCGGCATGTTGCTGCTGTGGGACAAACCCGAGATCTCCGCCTGGGGCTGGCGCATCGCCTTCGGCATCGGCGGCATCGCCGCCATCGTGGTGTTCTGGCTGCGCCGGAGCATGGACGAATCGCTGACATCCGATTCCATCGAAGCGGCGAAGGATGGCCGCGCAAAGACCTCCGGCTCCATGTACGAGCTGTTCGTGCATCAATGGCGACCGTTGCTGCTGTGTTTCCTGATCACCGCTGGCGGCACGGTGGCGTTCTACACCTACTCGGTGAACGGGCCGAAGATGATCCAGAGCGCTTTCGCCGGCAATGACGTGATGACCGGCACCGTGATCAACCTGGGCGTACTGACGTTTTTGATGCTGCTGCAACCGGTCGGCGGTTGGCTGTCGGACATCGTCGGGCGCAAGAGCCTGCTGGTGTTCTTCGGCGTAGGCGGCGTGCTCTACAGCTGGTACATGATCACCCAGCTGCCGCAGCAGCATGACCCGCTGATGGCCTTCCTGGTGCTGGCAGTCGGCTTCGTCATCCTCACCGGCTACACCTCGATCAACGCGGTGGTGAAGGCCGAGCTGTTCCCCACGCATGTGCGTGCGCTGGGCGTGGGCTTTGGCTATGCGATGGCCAATTCATTGTTTGGCGGTACGGCGCCGTTGCTCTATCAGGGTGCGCTGAAGACCGGGCATGTGGATACGTTTGCGATCTATGTCACCGCGGTGATTGCGGTATCGCTGGTGGTGTATGTGTTCTTTCTGAAGAACAAAGGGCCGAACTGGTTGGATGGTACGCGGCGGTAAAGGCTTTGGCTTTGGCTTTGGCTTTGGCTTTGCTTTCAAGCCGTCATTCCCGCGCAGGCGGGAATCGCTCTATGCCTTTGCCTTTGCCTTTGCCTTTGCCTTTGCCTTTTGCACTTGCCCTTTTCCCTGCCTTCGTCCTGTCAAATGCAAACAGCAAAGGCCAGAGCGATTCCCGCCTGCGCGGGAATGACGGCATAAGAAGCAAAGAGCAAAAACAAAAAACGGCGGACTCAGTCCGCCGGTCTTCGCATCACTCAACGCCACGCAATATCACTCAACGTCTCGCAGCATCACTCGCTTCACGCGCAGCCTCGAACTCCGCGCCCTTCTGCCACGTTGGCCACTGTCGACTATTGGCCAACTCCAGGCCCATGTCGTAAACCAGCAAGGTATCGGCAGCCAAACCACGCGCATCCCACTGCGGCGTCCACGCATCGCAGGCCTGGTGGTAGCACTTGGCGAAATAGGCATCACGCAGCGCGCGGCCGGCGGCAACACCACCGTCCAGCTTGTCCAGACCAGCACCTACGGTGATCGCCGGCACACCCTTGCGGGCAAAGGCAAAGTGATCAGCGCGATAGAAGAAGCCGGCTTCCAGGTTCGGGTCCGGCGACCAGCGACGGCCACGTGCCTGTGCAACACGCTGCACATCGTCTTCCAGCGAAACCCGGCCATTGCCCCAGGTCGCGATGTCGGCGGTTTCGCCGTCCGGGCTGAACATCTCGATGTTCAATACCGCTGCCGTGGTTTCCAGCGGTGCCAGCGGGTGCGCGGCGTAGTAGCTGGCACCGAGCAGGCCCTTCTCTTCGGCCGTCAACGCGATGAAATACAGCGAACGCTGCGGCCGCGGGCCGGCGGCGAACACGCGGCCCAGCTCCAACACCGAGGCCACGCCGGTGGCGTTGTCAATGGCGCCATGACGCACAGTCTGGCCGCTTGCGTCCGGCTGGCCGATGCCGAAGGCGTCCCAGTGTGCGGAGAAGATCACCGACTCCTGCGGATGGCTGCTGCCTTCCAGCTTGGCCACCACATTACGAGTGACCACGCGCTCACGCTTGACCCAGAAGCTGGTGGTGAGACTGGCGTCGCCGAGCTCGACAGGACGGAAGTCAGCCTTCATCGCCTTGCGCTTCTCGGTCTCGAAATCGAGGCCAGCGGCACTGAAGATGCGTTCGGCCAGGGCACGCTGCATCCAGCCACGTACCGGCGTATGCGCGGCCAGTGCCTCATCGTTGCTGCGTTCGATATCGAACAGCGGCGAAGTACCCGACGCCTTCACCGTCGCCCACGGATAGGCGGCCGGAGCGGTCTCGTGCACGATCAGCACGCCCTCGGCGCCGCGGCGTGCGGCTTCCTCGAACTTGTAGGTCCAGCGGCCGTAGTAGGTGACGGCCTTGCCGTCGAACGCGCCCGGTGCATCGGTCTCGAAGTCGGCGTCATTGATCAGCACGACGGCGATCTTGCCGCTCAGGTCCAGATCCTTGTAATCGTCCCAATGCCGTTCCGGCGCGGAGATACCGTAGCCGATGAACACCAGCGGCGTGTCCTGCTGGTCGACCACACCGAACGGGCTAAGGCTCTGCAGGGTGATGTCCTCACCGTTGACCAGCGGTTGCGACTTGCCGTTCAAGCTCAGGCTGGCCTGTACCGGGCCGTCCACCGTGGCGCGGACCAGCGGCACTTCCTGCACCCAGCTGCCGTCCTTGCCGCCCGGCTGCAGGCCGGCCTTGCGGAATTCGTTGACCAGATAGTCCACGGTGCGCTGCTCACCGGCCGAGGCCGGAGCACGACCTTCGAACTCGTCCGAGGCGAGGATGCGCACATGCCGCGACAGTGCTTCCGGATCGATGCCACCGCCGGGCAGGTCATTGGCCGCCGAGGCGATGCCGCCGACAAACAGGCAGGAGGACAGCAGCAGGATGCGCATCGGATTCACGGCAACTACCAACGACAGAATGAATGGCAGATTCTAACCGGCCTTGCCTTGGTAGTGCCGGGCCATGCTCGGCAGAAGCGTTGCCGGGAAAGCCCCTGCCGAGCATGGCTCGGCACTACACCCCTTCCCTTTCGCGCAGCGAAGGGGAGGGGTGGGGAGGGGTGGGCTTCACCGCTTCTGTTCTGATCGTGGCTTCGCGGTTTACACCGCTCCCACATAGAGCTGATGCATCACTGGGAAAGCCTCTGCCGAGCATGGCTCGGCACTACCAACCCCGCCGCCCCTCAGCGCTTCTCGCGGTCCAGCCAACAGGCCAGGCCCTGCGCGTTGAGCTCGATATCCATTGCCAGAACCCGCAGCACTTCAGATGCATCCAGCGGGCTGCCCTGCAATCTCAATCGCGCTACATACAGCGCACCGAGCGCATCCACCAGCAGGCGATGGCGCTCCGGCTCGCCGCTGCAGCGCTGTGCGATCGCAACCATCGCGTCGATCTGCTCGTGCAGTTCCTGCGCCAATCGCGCCGTGCCT
Organism: Stenotrophomonas sp. STEN035; assembly: GCF_056759935.1. Taxonomy (NCBI): domain Bacteria; kingdom Pseudomonadati; phylum Pseudomonadota; class Gammaproteobacteria; order Lysobacterales; family Lysobacteraceae; genus Stenotrophomonas; species Stenotrophomonas sp. STEN035. Next base: position 72,276 of record NZ_JBRRDY010000017.1, on the reverse strand, counting down.
TCGACGCGGCCGTAATGGGTCAGGTACATGCCTTCCGGTGCTTCCTGCATCAAGCGCAGGATCGAGGCATGCATTGCCTCCGGCTCGAACTGCACTGGCGACGAGGTGGGGATGATGAACGCACCGCCGGCATGATCCAGCTCGCGGTACGACAGGCCAAACGTGTCGCCGGTGAACCAGCTGCGACTGGCCGCATCCCACACGCAGAAGTGATGCCGTGCATGTCCCGGCGTATCCACGCAGACCAGCTCGCGACCCGCCAGCAGAACGCGATGCCCGTCCTCGGCAACCACCACGCGCTCGGCCGGCACCGGCACGATCTGGCCGTAGCTGCGCGCGATCTCGGCTTCGCCATACACCGCTGTTGCGCCGGCGATCAGCCGGGTCGGATCGATCATGTGCTGGGCACCACGCGGGTGCACGACCAACCGCGCATTGGGCAGCTGCTGCATCAGCGCACCGGCGCCGCCGGCATGATCCAGGTGCACATGGGTGACGATCAGCCAGTCGATATCCGCAGGCGTCAGGCCCGCCTGCGCAATGCAGGCCAGCAGATTGGGCAGCGAGTGGGTGGTACCGCAATCGACGAACGCGCCACGTCCGTCCTGCACGATCAGGTAGGCCGCATCGAAGTGATCGCGCTGGAACGCGGTATCGATGGTGTGGATGCCATGGGCAAGAGACATGCGGCAACTCCGGCAGAAACTGGCTTCGATCCTGCCAGCCACCCTGCCCGCACTCAACCCGGACTTTTGTCGCAGCCGCGTCGGCTCAGTGCTGCAGTACGCGTGGGCGCAGCAACAATGCCAGCACCATTACCGCCAGGAAGCCGCCGTAGGCATACAGCACGGCGAGGATCTGCTTCCACAGGCCTTCGGCCACCTCGGTTGCGCCCACGTGGTAACCCCACAACATGAAACCGATGCTGGCCACCAGGGCCAGCACCAGCATCGATGCATCAAACACGCTGCGCCGGCGATTGCGCGGCTGGCGCGGGAACCACCAGTACAGCGCTCCCATCACGCAGAACCAGGGGAGAAACAACAACAACGACAACCAGGCCATCGACGTGCTCCTCCACAGGGTGATTACTCCTTCGCCGCAGCCTCGCGCAGTTCGCGCAATGCCGCCAGCACCGGCTCCACTTCCACTTCGACCTTGAACAGCTCGCTCTGCAGTGCATCGCCCTGCTCGGCCTGCTTGAGTACGGCGATCAGCTGGCCGGCATCGCGCGGCGAGTCAAAGCCTTCGCTCTGGATCAGCAGCGCGCCTTCGCCATCGAGCAGCTTGAAGTAGAAGCGGCCGTCCTTCTCGCGGTACTGCTTGAACAGCGGCAGCGCCGCCTTGGCAGCGACCGCGGCCTTGGGCTTGTCGCCGGCGGCGGATAGGTCACGCAGGCCGACGGCGTGGCGCAGTTCCTTCAGCAGCGGGATAGCGAACTGCTCGCGCAGCTGCTGGCCGCGCTTGCGCAGGATGGCTTCGATCTTCTCAGGCTCGGCCATCAAGGCGTTGTAGCGCTCGCGCAGCGGCGACAGCTCGGCGTCGATGCGCTCGAACAGCTGCTGCTTGGCATCGCCCCAGCTGATGCCCTCGGCAAAGGCCTTGGCAAAGGCCGCAGTCTGCTGCGGGCTGGCGAAGGCCTGGTACATCTGGAACAGCGCCGAGCCCTCGGTGTCCTTGGGCTCGCCCGGCAGGCGCGAGTCGGTGAGGATGGAGAACACCAGCTTCTTCAGCTCCTCGCGTGGCACGAACAGCGGGATGGTGTTGCTATAGCTCTTGCTCATCTTGCGGCCGTCCAGGCCGGCCAGGGTGGCCACCTGTTCGTCGATGATCACTTCCGGCAGGGCGAAGTACTCCTTACCGTAGACGTGGTTGAAGCGCTGGGCGAAATCGCGGGCCATCTCGATGTGCTGGATCTGGTCACGACCCACCGGCACCTTGTTGGCGTTGAAGATCAGGATATCGGCGGCCATCAATACCGGGTACATGAACAGGCCGGCGCTGACACCTGCGTCATCGTCGAGCTGCTCCTCGCGGTTCTTGTCCACCGCCGCCTTGTAGGCATGGGCGCGATTGAGGATGCCCTTGCTGGCGACCACGGTGAGGAACCACATCAGCTCGGTGGTTTCCGGGATGTCGCTCTGCCGGTAGAACCACACCTTGTCCGGGTCCAGGCCGCAGGCCAGCCAGCTGGCCGCGATCTCCAGGGTCGAACGCTGGGTGCGCTCGGGCTCCTGCGCCTTGATCAGGCTGTGCAGGTCGGCCAGGAAGAAGAAGCTCTCGATATCCGAGGCCTGGCTGGCGGCAATGGCCGGGCGGATCGCGCCGACGTAGTTGCCGAGATGGGGAGTGCCGGAGGGGGTGATGCCGGTGAGGACGCGGGTAGTCATGTAAACCAAGCTGACGAGCGGATGAACCGGGCCAGTGTAACCGCCCCAGCCTGTCCCCGCCCTCAACCCCATTGCCCGCGCCCGGCCGTTTCAAGCCACGTACCCCGCCAAGGAGCCTGCCATGTACCGTTTTCTAGCCAGTGTGTTGTCGGTTGTCGCGCTATGTGGGTTCAGCCCGGTACGGCCGACAGATGAGGGCCCGGTGCAGCTGTCGGTGATCGACCGCGACGACGGGCAGGAGCTGGACCTGCACCCGCACCGGGGCCAGCAATGGGTGGCCGGCAGCCCCGGCCACCGCTACAGCGTGCGCATGCAGAACCGCAGCGGCCAGCGCGTGCTGGTGGTGCTGTCGGTGGACGGAGTGAATGCCATCACCGGCCAGACTGCCTCACCCAGCCAGTCCGGCTATGTACTGGAGCCGTGGCAGAGCAGCGAGATCACCGGCTGGCGCAAATCCAATGCCGAAGTGGCGCAGTTCGTGTTCACCAGCTCCAGCGACAGCTACGCCAGCCGCACCGGCCGCCCGGCCAATGTCGGGGTGATCGGCATCGCGGTGTTCAACGAGGCGCGCCGGCCGGTGTATGACGTGCGCCCACTGCCGATGCCCAGGCCCACGCCGCGGCCGATGCCACAGTACGAGGACCGTGCCGAGGCCAGCGCCAGTGCAAGTGGGCGCGCCGCCGAAGCCGCTGCGCCCAGCGCGATGGCCAAGAGCGAATCGCGGCAGCGACTGGGCACCGGTCATGGTGAGCGTGAGTGGTCGAGTTCGTCATTGACCAGTTTCGAGCGTGCCAGCCGCAACCCGGTGCAGGTCAGCGAGGTGCGCTATGACTCGCGGCAGCGTTTGGTTGCGATGGGCATCCTGCCGCGCGGCTATCGTCACGTGGACAACTCGCCACAGGCGTTCCCCAGCGGCTTCGTGCCGGATCCGCCGGCGCGTTGGCGCTGAGTTGGTTGGTCGCAGCGCGGGGCCGCAGCTTGTCTGTAGGAGCGGCGTAAGCCGCGAAGCTGACCTTGCCAAAGCCCTTACCCCCCATGCCATCTGATGATCCCCCGGCTTCGCGGCTTACGCCGCTCCTACAAAAAAGCAAAAAGAAACCGATGCCAGAGGACTGGCATCGGTTTCTTTTTTAGGCAAACGAATTTCCTCAGTCACGCTGCATCAGTGGTAATCGGGATAGTCCTTGTGCAGCGCCTTCTGGAAGTCGCGCACCTCGGTTTCGGCGCGGTCCTTGGCCCAGCCGTAGCGTTCCTGCAGGCGACCTGCGAGGTATTCGGCGTTGCCTTCGGCCACCTTCATGTCGTCGTCGGTGATGTCGCCCCACTTGGCCTGTACCTTGCCCTTGAGCTGGGTCCACTTGCCGGAAATGATGTCTTTGTTCATTACGCTGCTCCTTCGGGGGATACGCGGTTGATTCGCGTGGGACCACCTTCGCTGCAGCGCTGTTGGAATGAGGTCCATGATTCCTTGTGTGCTGCTGACCTTGGTGAACATCGCTTCAGCTAACAAACCCGCGCATGAAAAAGGCCGGCAATGCCGGCCTCTTCGTTCATCTGGATGGCGCTGCGGGATCAATGCCCCTTGGCAGCACCTTCAACTTTCTCGCCCACCTTCTGCACATCTTTGCCGGCACCGGCAACCGTGTTGCAGCCCGACAGCACCGCGACCGAGAACAGCGACAACAACATCAGGGCGACCAAACGCTTCATGTGATTCTCCTGTGGTGGTTCCATCGGTGCGGTCCGCAAGGGACCGCGCGTTCATCAGCACTTGCCGTCTTTGCAATCTTGCGCCTTGTCTTCGACCTTTTCGCCCGCCTTCTGCATGTCCTTGCCAGCGCCGGCCATGGTGTTGCAGCCGCTGAGCATGCCAACCGAGAACGCACCCACCAGGGCCAACATCAGTAATCGCTTCATCGTTGATCGTCTCCTCACTGATAAGGCGGAAGCCGTGCCGACGAACCGGCGACAGGCTTTCCGCGTGTGAAGACGAATCTGGCGGCTGGGCTGTGTGCTCTGCGTGAAGTCGCGCAGCACACGTTCAGCGATGTCTCTTAAACGTTAATCGCGCATCAGTGTGGATTTACCGAACAGGCTCTCCACCAGGTCCACGGCCAGCTCGGCGGTGCGGTTCTGGTGATCGAGCAGCGGATTCAGTTCGACGATGTCCAGCGAGCCCATCAGCCCGGTGTCAGCGATCATCTCCATCACCAGCTGCGCCTCGCGGTAATTGACGCCACCGGGAACCGTGGTACCAACGCCCGGCGCGATGCTGGGGTCGAGGAAGTCCACATCGAAACTGACGTGCAGATGGGTATTGGCATCGATGCCATGCAGCGCGGCTTCCATTGTCCGCTTCATCCCTGCTTCGTCGATGTAGCGCATGTCGTAGACATCCACGCGGTGCTGCTTGATCAGGCGCTTCTCTTCCGGGTCAACCGAGCGGATGCCGATCTGGTGGACCTGCCATGGTGCGATCGCCGGGGCGTTGCCGCCCAGATGGGTCAGGCCTTGCGGGCCGAGGCCACACAGACAGGCCACCGGCATGCCGTGGATGTTGCCTGACGGAGTGACATCGGAGGTGTTGAAGTCCGAGTGCGCGTCCAGCCACAGCACGCGCAGCTGCTTGCCCTGCTCACGGCACCAGCGCGCGACCGCGGTAATCGACCCCACGCCCAGGCAATGGTCGCCGCCAAGCATGATCGGCATGCGGCCTTGCTTCAGCTCGGCGTAACTCGCCTCCATCAGCGCGTGGTTCCAGGCGACTACTTCGTCGAGGTGACGGTAGCCCTGCACCGGGCCGGTCCATGGATTGCGCGGACCATCGAGGTTGCCGATGTCGCGCACGTCCACGCCGCGTTCGACCAGCGCCTCAGGCAAGCCTGCAATGCGCAGCGCCTCCGGGCCAAGCCGCGCGCCGCGCGCACCTGCACCCACATCGGTAGGCACGCCAATCAGCGACACCGGACGAAAACCAGCCATACGACCTCCGTTGCAAATGAAATCAGTTTAACGAGCCACCGCGCAAAGGCCTTGCGGCAGCGCGGCAAACCGAGGCAGGGCAAGCCTTCGAGCGGCTGCGGAGCAGGTTTTGGCAAGCTTACGCCGCTTACATGTCAGCCGTTCGCGACGGGTTGGTCAGGCAACGGATACCTGCATGGCGATCACGCCGCCGGGCCTTGCGGATCCCAATCGGCGGGCGCCACGATCTTTGGCTGCTCAGGGTCGGCAATGTAGTTGGGCGACATGATCTGCACCCCGGCTGCGTTGAACGCGTCCTGGATGTTGGCGTGCAGCGCGCTGAGGATCTCCGCGCGCAGCGGGAACTCAACGATATGCACGCGCAGCACATAGGCGACATAGAAGTCATTGAGCGCGGTCTGCAGTACATAGGCGGCAGGCGCGCTCTGCACATGCGCGGTGTTGCCGGCCGCATCCAGCAGCAGCCGCTGCACCTGCCGCCACGGCGTGTCATAGCCGATGGTGACGCCGGTCTCCAGCCACATGCCCGTGGCCTGTGGATCGCGCGAGTAATTCAACAATTTGCCACTGAGCACGTGCATGTTGGGAAGACTGACTTCCACCCCGGTCAGGGTGCGGATGCGGGTGGTGAACAAGCCGATCTGGATCACCTGCCCCTCGACATCGGCCACCTTGACCAGGTCGCCAATCGACATCGTCCGCGCATAGAGCAGGGTGAAACCTGCCGCTGCCTGGCCAACGATGCTGGAGCCGCCCAGCGATATCATCACGCCCAGCAGTACGCTCAGACCCTTGAAGGCGTCGCTGCCTGAGCCGGGCAGATAGGGATAGGCCATCACCAGCGCAAACAGCCAGATACCCCCCACGGTCAGCTTGCGGCTGGGTTCGGCCAGTTGGCGGTCGATGCCAAACAACTGGAAGCGCCCGTTCTGCACGCCCCGGAACAACATGCCGACAATCTGGCTGCACAGGCGCGCCAACAGAAAGATGATGACCGCGGTGACCAACCCCGGGATTGCCGCCACACCTGCCCACAGCCAGGCCTTGGCCTGGGCGGTAACCCAAGCCGTCATCGCCTTGGCCCAGGGCTGGGTGTAGTCAAACTGATGGAATACGTAGCGCAGCCATTCCTCTGCCAGCAACAACACCGCCAACAGCAGCACCGCGCGCGACAGCCAATCGGCCAGCGCGTTTGCCCCATGCAACATCTGCCGGACCGGCGCACTGCGCAGCGTCCCCGCCCTTTGACCGACCCAGGCCAGCATTGCCGCACGCAGCCTGCGCGCTGCCCAAGCCATCAACCAGATCAACAACCCTGCAAACAGCGTGGCGACAAGACAATGCAAAACGCCGCGGAGCATACGGCCCGGTGCCCGCTCAGCCGCGACGACCGCGTCGTCGAGCCGACTGCGCACCTCCTCACGCACCTGGCCCAGCGTTTCGCCCTGTGCGCTATCCACATCGGCAGGCGTGATGAGGGTGACCACCTCGCCCCCAAGCAGCAGGATCGCGCCATCGGCGGTGTCGTTGAAGGTGACCCTGGGCACGCCGGGCTCATCGACGATGCGCTTGATGTTGAACTCGGTGACCGCGGCACGCTGCGATGGCGAGCGGCCCATGAACGCACTGCGGAAGGTCAGGATGTCACGGTTGTAGAAGCGCACCGTCGCCGGAACCGACCCCTCAACCTGCGCCTGCTCATTGGCGGCTGCCTCCGTGGCCGGCAGCACCAGCGCAGCCAGCGGGACGAGCGCGACCGCCAGCACGAACCGACGTACCACCGACCAGACTGCGACGCTGCTTCCGAACATCGTTGCGCTTCCCCGCGGGAACGGATGACCGACCGGTGCAGTGTTGCCCCAAGAGCAGCACAAAGGGAAGCCCACGCTACAGGCAAGAGACGGCGGATGACCGCCGCGGCCGGATACTGCCAACAAGTGCTCGCCAAACTTCCATAGCGCAGCCCCGCTTGATATTGGTCAGTACCCCCGACCAGCCCTGCTCGGATACTCATGCAATGAACAGCAGCGCCTCCACCCTGACCGTCCTCAACGCGCCACATCGGCTGCTGTTCTTCATTGGTGTCTGCAACCTCGGGCTCGCGATGGGCTGGTGGGCGCTGTGGCTGGGCGGGCTGCAGCTGGGCACTCCCCTGCCCGCTCCCGCTTTGCCGCCGACCTGGCTGCATGGCCTGTGGATGCAATACCTGGTGCTGCCCAGTTTCATCTTCGGCTTTCTGTTGACCGTGTTCCCGCGCTGGATGGGATTGCCGGCGCTGCCGCGGTGGCAATACGCAGGCGTTGGCGGCGGTCTGTTCGGCGCGCAGATCGCACTGCTCGCAGCCAGCATCGGCTGGCAGCCGGGCATTTGGCTCGCCCTGCTGTTGGCGCTGTTCGGTTGGACCTTCGGGCTTGTCGCGCTCGGCCGTTTGCTGCTGCGGGAGAAAGGTCGCACCTGGCATGCATGGTCGTGCTGGTCCGCCTTGCTATTGGGCTGGATCGGCCTGCTGTGCTTCGCCATCGCTGCGGCAGGCAGCGATGCCCGCTGGCAGGCACTGAGCGTGTCGATCGGTACCTTCGGACTGTTGCTGCCGATCTACGTCAGCGTCGCCCACCGCATGTTTCCGTTCTTCGCCGGCAATGTGGTGCCGGGCTACCAGGCATGGCGGCCACCGCAATGGTTGGCGATCCTGTGGGGGCTGTGCCTGCTGCATCTGGCCGGGGAACAGCTGCAGCAGCCGTTGGCGACACTGCTGGCCGATGCCGGCTTGCTGCTGTTGTCGCTGTACTCGCTATGGCGCTGGTGGCCACGCGGCCCCAAACCGGCCTTGCTGGCGGTGTTGTTCTACGGGCTGGCGTGGTGGCCGCTGGCGATACTGCTGTATCTGCTGCAGGACGTCGCCGCGGTGGCCGGCCATCCCGGCTGGCTGGAACGCGCGCCACTGCATGCCTTGGTCATTGGCCTGTTCGGCAGCCTGCTGGTGGCGATGGTCACCCGCGTGACCCAGGGCCATTCCGGGCGTGCGCTGGTGATGCCGGTGGTCGCCTGGATCGCCCTCCTTGGTCTGCAACTAGTTGCACTGCTGCGCATCCTCGCACCGCTGCTGGACGATCCCTGGCGTTGGCATGCCGTCGCCGCCGCAGGCTGGCTGCTGGTGCTTGCACCGTGGTTGCTGCGGTTGGGGTGGATCTACTGGCACCCGCGTGCGGATGGGAAACCAGACTAAGAACGGCTAACAAAACCGCAAAAAAAACATATGCAGATCACAGCACATGTCAGGCGCAGCAAGGCCAAGCGGTGTCCAGACGACGCTCGAAACGGATCCGTAGCTTGCCGAAGCCCGCCAGCCACGCATGCGTTCGCTCCACCACCCAGCGATGCCGTCCCAATCGCTCGCCGCTTTCCACTCCCCGCCGGACCTCTGGAACTAGCAGCGCAAGTTCATCTTCTGACCGATCAATGCACGTCTAATCGTGCATGGCATCGCTCTTTGGTGGTTTTGTTAGAAGCTCCAAACCGGCAGGCTCACTTGCCGGTTTGGAATGGCGCGTTTGAAGGTCGATGGGCGGGGCGGTTACCTGCTAGCGGAAATACTCGCCGGCGCCGTAGTTGTTCGACAGCAATTGGAAGTGCGAATTCCACTCCCGGTGCAGAAATACAGCGATCACATCCATCCCGTAAGGCGGATTGCCCAGCTCGGATGGATTCTTCTCGTCCCTGTCCGAAAGATTCAGGTCCCATCGGATCCGCTGCATCACCTCCTTGGCGGTTACCCCCGTCGGCACGCCGGGAAGGTCATCTGCAGACGTCGCGAACAGAAATGTCTTGCAAATGAAGTCGTTGAGCGCTGAGGCCCAGGCTTGGTAATCGTTTGTTCCTGAGTGGGCCTGGAAGATGTCACGCAGTTTGTTGTGCCAGTCCGCCTGGAATACGGTAAGCGGCTTGGCGACCTTGCCTACGCGGTCCACGCTGAGTCCACCGGAGTGGCCATTGAGGCCGAGCTCGGAGGCGTTGACGACAAAGCCTGTCCCTCCCGAAGAGGCGTGTGCAGCGGCTTTCTGGATCAATGCCAGGTAGGCCTGATAGTCCGCGTGGTGCGCCGCAGGGTTGAGCACCGGCAGCCAGGTGGGGCAGCGCATGACGTTGAAGTAGAACATCCATCGCTGGCTGCCGGAACTGATCACATTGCCGATCTTGTCGGTCGGGATCCACTCATGTGCTCCGGAGGATGCCTCGAACTTGCTCAGTTCCAGTGCCTTGAGATCCTTAGGCTTGGTCGGCGTGGCCCGGGTGGCGTCCTTGCTGCGCTGCGCTTCTGCGGCCAGTGCGACCGGATCGGCGCCTGCGTAGAACTGCTTGGTGATATTCCGCAGCTTCGAACTGTACTGGTACGAGCCATGGCTCGTAGGCCTTTCGTCGAAGTCTTCGTCGGCCATGGCGGTATCGAGACGCTGTCGCCGGTCCAGGTATTTCTGGTCATGCAGGTCGTCAACAAGCGAGAACTTGAAGGGATTTCCACACATGAACAATCTCCTGGAAGATGCCGCTGTATGGCGATGCGGCGCGACTTCTGAGTCTGGAACGCCAGGCAGGCACGTTCCCGACATTTCGTCTCTACTAAGAACGGTTAACAAAACCGCTCAACAAAGCGTATGCCGATCACAGCACATGGCAGGCGCAGCAAGCCCAAGTGGGTGTCCAGACGACGTTCGAAACGGATCCGTAGCTTGCCGAAACCCGCCGGCCACGCTTGCGCTCACTCCACCACCCAGCGATGCCGTCCCGATCGCTGGCCGCCTTCCACTCCCTGCCGGGCGATTCGTGCGGCAATGCCGCGTTGACGCAGTTGCCAGCGACATCGCTTGAAGTCGTACCCCTTGTCGGCGTGCAGCTTGTCCGGTCTGCGGCGTGGACGCCCTTGCTGGCCAGCAATCGCCGGCAATGCATCGACCAATGGCCCGAACATCATCGAATCATGTTGGTTCGCACCCGATACCATCAACGCCAAAGGCACCCCACGACGGTCAACAATCAGATGCCGCTTGCTACCCGATTTGCCGCGACCGGTAGGGTTCGGGCCGGTTTCCTGACGCGACACCTCTGGAACCAGCGGCGCAGGTTCACCCCCACAACTTCTGACCGATCAATGCACGTCTCATCGTGCATTGCATCGCTCTTTGGTGGTTTTGTTGGAAGTTCCAAGCAAACCGCATCCAACAAGCCGCGCAGATCGCGCAGCACGGCGCTCAGGCCTGCACGCGGCCATCAGCCAGATGCACCACCTGTTGGCCGAACATGTCCACGTCTTCCGGATCATGGCTGATCAGCAGCAGCGGGATGCCGGTCTGGTCCAGCACGGTCTCGAGCTCCTGACGCAGATGCGCGCGCAGGGCGTGGTCCAGCGCTGCGAATGGCTCATCCAGCAGCAACGCCTGCGGCTTGGTCACCAGTGCCCGTGCCAAGGCCGTGCGCTGACGTTGGCCGCCGGAGATCTGCGCCGGCAGCAGGTCACCGAGGTGATCGATGCGGAATGCCTGCAGCCATTGTTCCACCGCGTCGATGCGACGACCGCGCGGTGGGTTCAACAGACCTTGCTGCAGGCCGAAACCGACGTTCTGCCGCACCGTCAGGTGCGGGAACAAGGCGTAGTCCTGGAACACATAGCCGATGCGGCGCCGCTGCGGTGACAGGTTGGTACCTGCCGCCGCATCAAACAGTGCCTGCCTGTGCATGCGGATCACACCGGCATCCGGCCGCAACAGCCCGGCCACCGCCTTCAAGGTCAAACTCTTGCCGGCGCCGGATGGGCCGAACAACACAACATTGGGCTGCGTGCAACGCAGCGCCGCCTGCAACTGGAACTGCTGGCCTGCCGCCTGCAGCTGGCGCCGGATATCCAGTTCAAGCCACATTGCGTGCCCCCTCCTGTCGCCGTCCCACCAGTCGCGCAGCAAGCAGCAACACGCTGATGCAGACCAGCGAGGACAGCAGCACCAAGGCGTTGGCCCGACCGTCATTGCCGGCCTGCACCGCCTCGTAGATGGCGATGGACAAGGTCTGGGTGCGGCCGGGAATACTGCCGGCGACCATGATGGTGGCGCCGAACTCGCCCATCGCGCGGGCAAATGCCAGCAGCAGGCCGGCAAGAATGCCGCGCCATGCCAGCGGCAAGGTCACACGGAAGAACAGCGCCAGCTCGGACACGCCCAAGGTACGCGCGGCCTGTTCCAGCTGCCCATCCACATCCTCGAAGGCCGCACGCGCCGGCTTGAACACCAACGGAAACGAAGCGATTGCGGCAGCGATCACCGCTGCCTGCCAGGTAAACACAAGATTGATGCCAAAGCTGTTTTCCAGCCATGCACCAAGCGCGCCCTTGCTGCCGATCAGCACCAGCAGGTAATAGCCCAGCACCGTCGGCGGCAACACCATCGGCAGGGTGAATATCGTGTCCAGCAACTCACGGCCTGGGAAGCGCCGCCGCGCCAGCAAGGCACCAAATCCAACACCGAGCACGAGGTTGATCGCGGTCGCCCAGCCGGCCACCTTCAGCGACAACCACAGCGCGCTCCAGTCCAGATCCACCATCAAGGACTGCCGAAGCCGTGCCTGTGCAGGATGGCCTGGCCCGGCGCCGAGCGCACGAAGGCGATGAAGCGCTTGGCTTCGGCGGCGTTGCGACTGGTCTTCACCATTGCCAGCGGATACGCGATACCACCGGCAACCGGCACCTGGAAGGCGCGCTGCACGCGCTCGCTCATCGCCTGCGCGTCGGTGGCGTAGACGAAGCCTGCATCCACTTCACCCCGCGCGACATAGTCCAGTGACTGACGCACATTCTGGGTGCTGATCATCTTGGCCTGCACCGCCGGCCACACACCGGCCTGCTGCAGCGCGCCGCGTGCATAGCGACCCACCGGCACGCTGTCGGGGTTGCCAATGGCAACGCGCTTCACATCAGCCTTGGCCAGCGCCGCCAACGTGGTCGGCTTGTTGCTGGCCTGCGGCGGCACCACCACCCACAGGCTGTTCTGTGCGAACACGTGCTGTGTCGCTGGATCAATCAGGCCTTCGGTACTGGCCTGCGTCATCGTGGTCTGGTCGGCCGAGGCCAGCACATCGACCGGCGCGCCGCGCGCGATCTGCTGCAGCAGCGTCCCGGACGCGGCAAAGTTCAGATCAACCTTCGTGCCCGGGTTGGCCTTCTCATACGCAGCGGAAATCTCGCGAAAGCTTTCAGTCAGGCTGGAAGCAGCGGAGACAGTCAGTTCAGCCGCGCTTGCCGGTAGCGTGGCAGCCAGCAACAACAACGCCCACAGTTTGTTCATGCACGCATCCTCGGTTGGGCATCATTCGCTTGCGTCATCGGTGGCCGCCATCAGCGCCAGACGCTCCGGTTGCAGCAGGATGATCTCGCGCTGCTTCACCGCGATGACTTCCTCGTCACTCAACCGGCGCAGTACCCGGCTGGCGGTTTCCGGTGCCATGCGCAGATAGTTGGCGATCTCGGTGCGGGTCATGGTCAGGTTGAAGCGGTGCGCCGAAAATCCTCGCCGCGCATAGCGGCTGGAGATATCCAGCAGGAACGCGGCCATGCGCTCCTCGGTACGGTAATTGGCAGCCAGCAGCGCCGCCTTGCCGATCTCGGCACTGAGCAGGCTGAACAGCTTGGCCTGCAGGCCGGGCATGCGGCTGGCCAACATGCTGATACGCGGAAACGAGATACGGCACAGATGCACGGTATCCAACGCCACCGCATTGCAGGGGTAGCGCGAGCCGTGGATGGCGTTCAAGCCGATGACTTCGCCGGGCAAGGCGAAGCCCAGCACCTGCTCGTTGCCCAGGCTGTCGTCGACGAAGGTCTTGACCATGCCGGCACGCACCGCAGCGATCGAGTCGAAGGGCTCACCCGCACGGAAGATGTAGTCACCGGCGTGGTACGGCCCAACGTGGTCGACCATCACGTGCAGCTCGTTCAGCGCCGTTTTGTCATAGCCCTGCGAGCTGCAGGCATCGGAGAACGCACAGGTCGTGCAGAAATGCAGCGCGTCACCGTCGCCGGCAGCGGCTGGATTCGGCGTCGCGGTGCCCAGGGGGCCGCGCGGTGGGGGTGTAGGTGACGTCATTCCGTTTTCAAGCAACAGCGGCCAAGGGGCGGAAGCACGCTGCGATCATACGCCACAGCAGCTCACCTTCGTTCTGGATCAACAGCATGTCGCCGTCACGGCGCAGCCAGCCGCGCTCGATGAACATGGCGACGCGGCTCCACGCGTGCTCGAAACAGGCGTCGAATGGCTGTGCGTTGCGCCATTCGAAGGCGCGCATGTCCAATGCGTGGTCGCAGGCCAGGCTCTGCACCACCTCATCGGTCATGCGTTCATGCTCGGAAAGAATAAGCCCGGACGATATGCCCGGCTGCCCGACCACCAGGCAGGCGCGCCAATTGCGCGGCTCCGGCTCGATGCGGCAGATGACATCGCCTATCTGGCTGCAGGCGCCCACACCAATGCCGAGCAGGTCATGGCGCTCGCGCCGCGGCACCCCGAGCAGGTCGCAATGACGCTGGCCATCGCCGTTGCGCAGCGGCATCGGCAGGTCCGGCCGCTGGTAGTGATCGCCGCCCAGCGGCAGGTAGCCGCCTGCACGCAGCAACCGCCAGGCCTGCAGCCAGTCTGTTGGCAACGGGTACTCGGGCAGCAAGGCGGGCGATGGCAGGATGATGCGTTCGGGCGCCAGCTCCAGCACACGCTGCAGCCGCTGCAGGAACGACACATCGGCGTAGCACGGCACGCGCAGCTGGTAGTAACAGGTGGTGAACCCGGCCTGCTGGGCTTGCGCCAGCATCACAGGGCCATCGACGCCGGCATGGTCGATCACCGTCATCCGGGTACAGCCGACCTCACGCAATGCAGCCGGTGCGACATCGCTTGCAGCATCCAGGCGCACCTCGACCTGCGGCCGGGCGATGGTGCACAGCTGCTCCGGCACCGCGTCCAACAGGCGGCCCAGCAGGGCGGGTGGCAGGTGCTCGACGATGCCGGGCTGCAACACCATGGCCGCCACTTCGCGATCGCTGGCCAGCATGTCGGCGTGCAGACGCAGGCATACCAGCAGCGCATCGAGGACGTTCTCGGCGCGCTCCAGGTCATGCGGCGGCGCACAGAAGCCCAAGGTCAGCGCACGTGGAATCAGATGCTCGTTGCTGGCCTGCATGGCTGCACGCCAGCCGGCTTCGGCGAAGCCCGGGCTCAGCTCCGCCGGCGCTGGGAACAACACGTGCGCGGGTTGCTGCAGCAGTGCAACATGCAATGTGGCGTCATCCATCCCGGCGGTCTCTACTGACATGCAAGCATCCTCGCGTAGCGACCGCCGGTTTTCACTGATCTGGATCAAGCGCGGCGCTGTTTCTCCGCTGCTCCGGCATCAATTGCTTCGGGCAGATCGGTCTCGCGATCGAGCTGCGGGAAGTTGCGACGCTCCATCCGCCGGATGGCGAAGTGCATCCAGGCCAGGGAGATGCTGACCAGCACGAACAGCAGCATGAAGCAGCTGCTCCAGATGCCCAGCGCATCATTGAGCGCGCCGAAAACGATTGGCAGGATGAAGCCGCCAAGGCCGCCAATCATGCCAACCACGCCGCCGACTGAGCCCACATGCTGCGGGTAGTACACCGGGATGTGCTTGTAGACCGCAGCCTTGCCCAGCGACATGAAGAAGCCGAGCACGAACACCAGCACGGTGAACAGGGTCACGCTGATCGCCAGGTGGAAGCTGATCTCGCCGTGTATCCCCTGCACGATGTAGCGGGTATCCGGATAGGCCAGGATGAAGGTACAGATCGACGACACACCCAGCGTCCAGTACATCACCCGGCGCGCACCGATGCGGTCGGACATCCAGCCGCCCACCACCCGGAACAGGCTGGCCGGGATCGAGTAGCACGCGGCCAGCACGCCGGCCGTGCCCACGTCCATGCCGTAGGCGCCGACCAGGTAGTGCGGCAACCACAGTGCCAGCGCGACGAAGCCGCCGAACACGAAGAAGTAGTACAGCGAGAAGCGCCACACCTGCAGGTTCTTCAGCGGCGCCATCTGCTCGGCGAAGGACATCGGCTTGACGCCGCTGCGGCGGCGGTCTTCCAGCGAGGGATCTTCCTTGCTGAACAGATAGAACAGGATGGCGGTGACCGCCAGGCCGACGGCCCACAGCTTGGCCACCATCATCCAGCCCGAGGCCACCATCACCAGCGGCGCCAGCAGCTTGGTTACTGCCGAGCCGATGTTGCCGGCACCGAAGATGCCCAAGGCGGTGCCCTGCTTCTCCGGCGGGAACCACTTGGACACATAGGTGACGCCGACCGAGAAGTTGCCGCCGGCGATGCCGACGAACAACGCCGCCAACAGGAACTGCGGATAGGTATGCGCGTAGGTCAGCAGCCAGGTCGCGACTGCACCGCACAGCATCACCAGGGTCATCACCTTGCGGCCGCCGAACTGGTCGGACCAGATGCCGAGGAAGACACGGATCACCGAGCCGGTCAGCACCGGGGTGGCGATCAACAGGCCGAACTGGGTGTCGTTCAAGCCCAGTTGCTCGCTGATCTGGATACCGATGATGGCGAAGATCATCCACACCGCGAAACACACGGTGAAGGCGAAGGTACTCAGCCACAACGCACGCTGTTGCTCGCCGCTGCTGATGTTCTGCAAATTCTGGCTCATTGCCGCTCCTGGGGGATTACGTCTTACTCAGCCTGTGCTTCGATGTCTTCCAGCCCGCGCACCGGGTAACGCTCGCGCAGTTCAAGCAGGAACTGCTGCACGTCGCGCTGGCGCACCTGCAATTCGAGGTAATCGCTGATCTGTGGCTGCACCTGTTCGTAGCTGAGTGCTACACCGGCTTCCAGCACATCGATATTGACCACGTGGTAGCCCCAGCGCGATTCCACCGGAAAACCCGCCAAGCCCTGCCGCAGGCGGAATATCTGGCGGTCGAACTCGGGCGTGGTCTGGCCGCGTTGCAGCCAGCCCAGATCGCCGCCTTCGCTGCTGGACGGGCACTGCGAGTGGCGCGCGGCCAGATCGGCGAACAGATGCGGTTGTTCCAGCAGTTCGGCGATCAGCTTCTCGGCCTGGGTGCGGGCCTTCAACCGGCCGGCGATGTCGTCGGCAGGTGCCGCCAGCAGGATGTGGCGAACCCGGATACGGTCGGGCGAGCGGAAGCGCTCGGGGTTCTGCGCGAAGTAGCGTTGGCAGTCGTCTTCGGTCGGCACGCGGTCTTCCAGCGTCTGTTCGATCAGTTGCTGGATGCGTGCTTCCTCGCTGGTCTCCTGACCGACGCCAGGGGCGTCGGCCAGGCCGAGCCGCTCGGCTTCCAGCCGCAGTAGTTCGCGTACCACCAGCGCACGCGCCGCATCGGCACGTGACTGCTCCGGACGCATTGCCCGGTGGTATTGCATCTCGCGGGCGATATCGGCCTCGCTGATCGGCGTGTCCTGCACGTACAGGCTGCACGGTGCCGGTTGGCCGAGGCTGCGCGGACCGTCATCGGCATCGTGATGGTGGCCGGCCTCGGCCGGTACCGGTGTCTGCGAGTCGATGACGGTGATGGGGAGAATGCGTGGCAGGCTGCCCATGAATTACTCCCGCGGACCGTAGCGCAGCGTGGCCTGGCGACGACGCACCACCTGGTACGGGCGCCACAGGTAGCTGATCGGCACGCTCCACACATGCACCAGACGGGTGAACGGGGCGATCAACACCAGCGTCAGGCCGAGGAAGATGTGCGCCTTGTAAACCCAATGCACGCCTTCGACATAATCGGCCGCACCGGCACGGAAGGTGACGATGTGCTGCGCCCACTCGGCCAGCATCACCATCACGCCGCCGTCCAGGTGTCCGGCGGAGACCTTGATGCTGTACAGGCCAAGGCAGAGCTGGGCGAACAGCAGCACCAGCACCAGCGTGTCACCGAAGCTGCCGATCGCGCGCACCCGCGCATTGGTCAGCCGCCGCACCAGCAGGATGGTGATGCCGACGAAGCACAGCGCGCCGAAAAAGCCGCCAACCACCATCGCCAGCAACTGCTTCTGCGAGGAGGTGATGAAGGGCTCGTACAGCGCGTGCGGGGTCAGCAGTGGCCGCCGAGGATGGCGATGATGCCGATGTGGAAGCAGTTGCTGCCGAAGCGCATGCCGCGGTCGGACAGCAACTGGGTGGAGCCGGTACGCCAGCTGTACATGGCCTTGTCATAGCGCGCCCAGCTGCCGATCAACAGCACCGCCACCGCGATGTAGGGATAGAACTGGAAGGCGAACTGATTGAGGTAATTCATGGCTGGATCTCCCGCGGCTGCGCGCGTGCCGGTGAACGATGGGGTGGATCGCAATCCTGCGAAGGTGCATCGGCGCCAAAGCGCACCGCTTCCTCTTCCCACAGGCGGTCCATGGCTTCGACGGTGTCGTCGCGCACTTCTTCGCTTGCCCGCTGGCGCAGCACGGCCAGGTTGACCTTGCCCTCGCCTACCTCGACCAGGATTTCCAGCAGCACCGCATGCGGCAGCTGCCGCTCGGCGGCACGCGCGGCGAGCATGCCGGCGATGTGGCCGATATGGTGCAGCCAGTCCTTGGCCTCGGCCTGCGGCC
Organism: Stenotrophomonas sp. STEN035; assembly: GCF_056759935.1. NCBI lineage: Bacteria > Pseudomonadati > Pseudomonadota > Gammaproteobacteria > Lysobacterales > Lysobacteraceae > Stenotrophomonas > Stenotrophomonas sp. STEN035. Next base: position 54,261 of record NZ_JBRRDY010000017.1, on the reverse strand, counting down.
GATGCGAGAGGTATTCCAGCAACAGCGGCAGATAGTCCGGCAGCTCACGCGCATCCAGCTCGAAACCGTTCTTGCGATAAGCATCGATCAGGTCGACCATGGCCTGGCCACGATCACGCGACTCGCCGTGGATATGTTCGAACACCAGCAGGCTCATGGAGCGGCCACGGTCGAAGGTGGCCAGCCAGCGGTCCTGCGCGTCCAGCGGGTCCGTTGCAAGCAGGTCACGGACGAAGGCCTGCAACTGCCTGCGACGGGCCGGCGACAGCGCCGGATCGTCGCAGGCCTCAAGCAGCTCCTCGCCATGCTGCCAAAGCTCGTCACGCGGATAGTCCAGCAATACGCCAATCAGCTTGAGCACACTCATTTCACCACCTCATGCCGGTGCTGGCGGTTGGGATGCACCGCGAAGGTGGTGCTCTTGCGCTGGGTGAACAGATCCGCCGGACTGTCGCCGTTGCAACCATTGCCGAAGGTGAAGCCGCAGCCGCCACGTTCGCCGAAGGCATCGTTGGCGTACTCCCGGTGCGCGCTCGGAATGACGAAGCGGTCCTCGTAGTTAGCGATGGCCAGGTAGCGGTACATCTCTTCCACCTGCGCCGGGGTCAAACCAACCTGTTCGAGCACGCGCATGTCTTCCACGCCGTCCACGTTCTTGCCACGGCGCCAGGCGCGCATCGCCATCAACCGTTCCAAGGCACGGATAACCGGCGCTTCATCACCGGCCGTCAGCAGATTGGCCAGGTAACGCACCGGGATGCGCAGCGAGGCGATGTCCGGCAGCTCGCCGCTCATGCCGACGTGGCCACGCTCGGCCGCTGACTGGATCGGCGACAACGGCGGCACGTACCAGACCATCGGCAAGGTGCGGTATTCCGGGTGCAGCGGCAGCGCCAGCTTCCAGTCGATGGCCAGCTTGTAGACCGGCGACTGCTTGGCCGATTCCAGCCAGCTGTCGGGAATGCCTTCGGCACGCGCAGCCTCGATCACCGCCGGGTCGAACGGGTCCAGGAAGATGTCCAGATGCGACTGGTACAGGTCCTTCTCCGCTGCCACCGATGCGGCCTCGGCGATGCGGTCGGCGTCGTAGAGCATCACCCCGAGGTAGCGGATGCGGCCCACGCAGGTTTCCGAACACACGGTGGGCTCGCCCATCTCGATGCGCGGGTAGCAGAAGATGCACTTCTCGGACTTGCCGCTCTTCCAGTTGTAATAGATCTTCTTGTACGGGCAGGCCGACACGCACATGCGCCAGCCGCGGCACTTGTCCTGGTCGATCAGCACGATCCCGTCTTCCTCGCGCTTGTAGATCGCGCCCGAAGGACAGGCCGAGACGCAGGCCGGGTTGAGGCAGTGCTCGCACAGGCGCGGCAGATACATCATGAAGGTCTTTTCGAAGGCGCCGTAGATCTCCTTCTGCACCTTGTCGAAGTTGTAGTCACGCGAACGCTTGGAGAACTCGCTGCCGAGGATTTCCTCCCAGTTGGGGCCCCACTCGATCTTCTCCATGCGCTGGCCGGTCAGCAGCGAGCGTGGACGCGCGGTCGGCTGATGCTTCAGCTCGGGCGCGTCATGCAGGTGCTGGTAATCGAAGTCGAACGGCTCGTAGTAGTCGTCGATCTGCGGCAGGTCGGGGTTGGAGAAGATCTTGGCCAGCATGCGCCAGCGGCCACCGGCGCGTGGCACCAGCTTGCCGCTGCCGTTGCGCACCCAACCGCCGTTCCACTTCTCCTGGTTTTCCCATTCCTTGGGATAACCGATGCCGGGCTTGGTCTCGACATTGTTGAACCAGGCGTACTCCACGCCTTCGCGCGAGGTCCACACGTTCTTGCAGGTGATCGAGCAGGTATGGCAACCGATGCACTTGTCCAGGTTCAACACCATCGCAATCTGGGCACGTACTTTCATCACACCACCTCCCGTGCGGCGCCCGAGGCATTCGAGTTTGATTGCTCGTCATCCAGCCAATCGATCTTGTCCATCTTGCGCACGATCACGAACTCATCGCGGTTGGTACCGCAGGTACCGTAGTAGTTGAAGCCCCAGGCCAGCTGCGCGTAGCCGCCGATCATGTGGGTGGGCTTGAGCACGATGCGGGTCACCGAGTTGTGGATGCCGCCGCGGGTGCCGGAAATCTCCGAGCCCGGCACATTGATGATGCGTTCCTGGGCGTGGTACATCATCGCCATGCCCGGCATCACGCGCTGGCTGACCACCGCGCGCGCGGCAATCGCACCGTTGACGTTGAACAGCTCGATCCAGTCGTTGTCCTCGATGCCGGCATTGCGAGCGTCGTCCTCGCTCAGCCAGACGATGGGGCCGCCACGCGACAAGGTCTGCATGATCAGGTTGTCGCTGTAGGTGCTGTGGATGCCCCACTTCTGGTGCGGGGTGATCCAGTTCAGCACGATCTCCTTGTTGCCGTTCTGGCGCTTGTTGAGCAGCGGCTCCACCGTGCGTGTATTGACCGGCGGCCGGTAGCTCATGAAGGCCTCACCGAAGTCGATCATCCACTCGTGGTCCTGGTAGAACTGCTGGCGGCCGGTGACGGTGCGCCACGGGATCAGCTCGTGCACATTGGTGTAGCCGGCGTTGTAGCTGACGTTGTCGTCTTCCAGCCCGGACCAGATCGGCGAGGAAATGATCTTGCGCGGCTGTGCCTGGATGTCACGGAAGCGGATCGCCTCGTGCTCCTTGCCCACCGCAAGATGCGTGTGCTCGCGGCCGGTGAAGGTACCCAGCGACTCCCAGGCCTTGACCGCGACATGGCCATTGGTTTCCGGTGCCAGGTGCAGGATCACTTCGCAGGCGTCGATGGCGGTATCGATCGCCGGCCGGCCCTGGCTGATGCCTTCGTCCAGCACGGTGTGGTTGAGCTTGCCGAGGAATTCCACCTCGTGCTTGGTATCCCAGCTCATGCCCTTGCCGCCGTTGCCGAGCTTGTCCAGCAGCGGGCCCAGCGAGGTGAACTTGCGGTAGAGGTTGGGGTAGTCGCGCTCGACCACCGCCATGCTCGGCATGGTCTTGCCGGGGATGGCCTCGCACTGCCCCTTCTTCCAGTCGGCGACGCCGAACGGCATGCCCAGTTCATTGGGCGTGTCGTGCAGGGTCGGCACCAGCACCAGATCCTTCTCGACACCGAGCACGCCCGGTGCCATGTCGCTGAGCGTGCGCGCGACACCCTTGAAGATCTCCCAGTCGCTGCGCGATTCCCAGGCCGGGTCCACCGCCTTGGACAGCGGATGGATGAAGGGATGCATGTCCGAGGTGTTGAGGTCGTCCTTCTCGTACCAGGTGGCGGTCGGCAGCACGATGTCCGAGTACAGCGCGGTGGTGCACATGCGGAAATCCAGCGTCACCAGCAGGTCGAGCTTGCCTTCCGGCGCTTCGTCACGCCACTTCACGTCCTCGGGCTTGACCGCGCCCATCTCGCCCAGGTCCTTGCCCTGCAGGCCGTGCCGCGTGCCGAGCAGATGCCGCAGCATGTACTCGTGGCCCTTGCCGGAAGAACCAAGCAGGTTGGAGCGCCAGATGAACATCATGCGCGGGTGGTTCTGCGCCGCATCCGGATCGGCGAAGGCGAAGTCCAGCGAGCCGTCCTTGAACTTGGACAGCGCGTAGTCGGCCGGCGCGATGCCGGCCTGTTCGGCCTCGCGCACCAGCTGCAGCGGATTGCGGTCCAGCTGCGGTGCACTCGGCAGCCAGCCCATGCGCACTGCGCGCAGGTTGAGGTCGGCCAGGCTGCCGCTGTACTTGGAGGCATCCGCCAGCGGCGACAGCAGCTCGTCCACCTGCAGCTTCTCGTAGCGCCATTGCCCGGTATTGAAATAGAAGAACGAGGTGCCGTTCATCTGCCGCGGCGGACGGCTCCAGTCCAGACCGAAGGCCAGCGGCTGCCAGCCGGTCTGCGGGCGCAGCTTTTCCTGACCCACGTAATGCGCCCAGCCACCGCCGGTCTGACCCACGCAGCCGCACATGACCAGCATGTTGATCAGGCCGCGGTAGTTCATGTCGTTGTGGAACCAGTGGTTCATGCCGGCGCCGACGATGATCATGCTGCGACCATGGGTCTTGTCGGCGGTGCGGGCGAACTCGCGGGCGATCTCGATCACCTCGGCGCGTGACACGCCGGTGATGCGCTCCTGCCATGCCGGCGTACCCGGCACATTGTCATCGAAGCTCTTGGCAACATTGCCGCCGCCGAAGCCGCGATCAACGCCGTACTGCGCCAGCAGCAGGTCGTAGACCGTGGCCACCAGCGCTTCGCCACCATCGGCCAACGGCAGGCGGCGCAGCGGGATGTTGCGCTCCAGTACTTCTTCGGCCGGTGCAGCGGTCCAGCCATCGCTCTCGATGCCGCCGAAGTACGGGAAGCTCACCGCCTCGATGCCATCGTGGATATCGGCCAGGCTCAGGCGCAGGCGCGTGTCATGGCCATCGCTGGCCTTTTCCTCGATGTTCCACTTGCCCTTCTCGCCCCAGCGGAAGCCGACCGAGCCATTCGGCACGGTGATGTCGCCGCTGTTCTCGTCGAACGCCAGCGTCTTCCACTCGGGGTTGTTGCTCTCGCCCAGCCCGCCCAGCTCACTGGCACGCAGGAAGTGACTCGGCACCAGGCGGCCATCGGCGCGGCGCTCGACGCGCACCAGCATCGGCATGTCCGAGTATTGGCGGCAGTAGTCCTGGAAGTATTGCGAGGGCGTATCGACGTGGAACTCGCGCAGGATCACGTGGCCGAAGGCGAATGCCAGCGCAGCGTCGGTGCCCTGCTTGGGATGCAGCCAATGGTCGGTGAGCTTGGCGAGCTCGGAATAGTCGGGGCAGATCGACACCGTCTTGGTGCCGTTGTAACGCGCCTCGGTGAAGAAGTGCGCGTCGGGCGTGCGCGTCTGCGGCACGTTCGAGCCCCAGGCGATGATGTAGCGGCTGTTGTACCAGTCGGCCGATTCCGGCACATCGGTCTGCTCGCCCCATACCTGCGGCGAGGCCGGCGGCAGATCGCAATACCAGTCGTAGAAGGACAGGCAGGCGCCACCGAGCAGCGACAGATAGCGCGCACCAGCGGCGTAGGACACCATCGACATTGCCGGAATAGGCGAGAAGCCGACGATGCGGTCGGGACCGTATTCCTTGGTGGTGTAGAGGTTGGAGGCGGCGATGATCTCGTTGGCCTCGTCCCAGTTCAAGCGCACGAAACCACCCATGCCGCGGCGACGCTTGTACTCGCGCGACTTGGCCGGGTCCTGCACGATGCTGCCCCAGGCCTCGACCGGTGACATGGTCTTGCGTGCCTGCCGCCACATGCGCAGCAAGGTGCCGCGGATCAGCGGGTACTTGAGCCGGTTGGCGCTGTACAGGTACCAGGAATAGCTGGCACCACGCGGACAGCCGCGTGGCTCGTGATTGGGCAGGTCCGGGCGGGTGCGCGGGTAGTCGGTCTGTTGGGTTTCCCAGGTGACCAGGCCGTTCTTGACGTAGATCTTCCAGCTGCAGGAGCCCGTGCAGTTCACACCGTGGGTGGAACGTACGATCTTGTCGTACTGCCAGCGGGCGCGATAACTGTTTTCCCAGTCCCGCCCTTCGCTCTTGCTGAACCCATGGCCATCGGCAAAGGGTTGTGGGTCCCGCTTGAAGAACTGCAAGCGATCAAGGAAATAGCTCATGGTGAATCTCCGTTCGCAAACTGCTGCATCGTGGCTATGTGTGGAATCTGGCTGCGGTGCGTGTGTTACTCAGCAGGGGGTTTCAGCCCCGCGCCGGTAGTACCACCACCAGGTCACGACCAGGCAGGTGATGTAGAACGCAATGAAGCCGTACAGCGCCATATCCGGGCTGCCGGTCAAGGTGATGGACGAGCCGTAACTCTTGGGGATGAAGAAGCCGCCGTAGGCACCGATGGCACCCGAGAAGCCGACGACGGCGGCGGATTCGATGCTGGCTTGATGGGCAGCGGCCTTCTTGCCTTCGGCACCTTCATTGGCCGACAGGCGATCGTGCAGGGTGCGGAAGATCACCGGGATCATCCGGAAGGTGGTGCCGTTGCCGATGCCGCTGAGCACGAACAAGGCCATGAACGAGAGCAGGAAGCCGACGAAGTTTCCGCCCTGGCCATTGCTGGGCAGGAAATGCAGTACGCCGAATACGGCGGCGATCATCAGCGCGAATACCCAGAAGGTCAGGCGTGCGCCACCCCAGCGGTCGGCCATGCTGCCGCCCACCGAGCGCATCAGCGCGCCCAGCAGCGGGCCGATGAAGGCATAGGCCAGCGGATTCACATCCGGGAACTGGCTCTTGACCAGCATCGGGAAACCGGCAGAGAAGCCGATGTAGGAACCGAAGGTGCCGATGTACAACCAGCACATCAGCCAGTTGTGCTTGCGGCGGAAGATCACCGCCTGCTCGGAGAACGACGAGCGGGCGCTGGTCAGGTCATTCATGCCGAACCAGGCGGCAATCGCGAAGAAGGCGATGAAGGGCACCCAGATGAAGCCGGCGTTCTGTACGAACAGCGGCGCACCGCCGTCGGCCACGGCCTGTGGAGCGCCACCCATGGCACCAAACACACCAACGCTGATCACCAGCGGCACCACCGCCTGCGATACCGACACGCCGACGTTGCCCAGGCCCGCGTTCAAGCCCAGCGCCATGCCCTGGCGCTGCTTGGGATAGAAGAAGGAGATGTTGGACATCGACGAGGAGAAGTTGGCGCCGCCGAAGCCACAGAGGATGGCGATCAGCACGAATACCCAGTACGGCGTGGCCGGGTTCTGCACCGCGAAGCCCAGCCACAGGGTCGGCAGCAGCAAGGAAGCGGTCGACAACGCGGTCCAGCGACGGCCGCCGAAGATCGGGATGACGAAGGAGTAGAAGATGCGCAGTGTCGCGCCGGACAGGCTGGGCAGGGCCACCAGCCAGAACAGCTGATCAGTGGTGAAGGCGAAACCGATCTTGGGCAGGCTGATGGTTACCGCCGAGAACAGCACCCATACCGAGAACGCCAGCAGCAGTGACGGTATCGATATGACCAGATTGCGGGTGGCGACCTTCTTGCCGGTGCGTTCCCAGTAATCGGGGTCCTCTGGCCTCCAATCGCTGATCACCCGACCGGGACCGGAACTGCTCTGCTTTGCTACATCGCGACTGGCACTCATGCATCGCTCCAAGGCTGTTTGATACGGCGCTGGCTTGCTGTGCGGTTGCTTGCCCAGTCGCCACGGCGTCATTAGGCCCGGCGCCCCCTGGGGCAGTCTTGATCTTGATCAATCCAACGGCGCTCTCGCGCCGACTACCTGACAAATATCAACTGATGCTTACGGCGTCGGCCGGATTGCGGCGCTGCACGCCGCGTTGACGCACGCTGTCACGTACATCCACATCGAACTGGAGTTGCAATGGTTGCGCCTGCGTTTGCAGGGTGAAGCTCAAGCCGTCACGGCATGGCAGACGTGCCTGCAGCGCCAGCACGTCTTCACGCGGCAGCTTGATCATCAATGCGTGGGTATCGCCATCCAGCAGCGCCTCTGCCGTGTCGTGCAGCTGCAAGCGCTGCGACAGGGCTCCGGGCGTGCCAAGCCAGGTCTGGTTTTCCAGCACCTCGCCAGCGAGCAGGCGTGCCAGCTCGCTTTCATCAATGCGCAGCCGTAGCGACTGCGACTGGATCTGGACTTTCATGACGCAACTTCCTCCCATTGGCGGGGGGTATTGCAGTTCACAAGGCGGGCTTCGGCACCGGCTGGCAGCGGCAGCTCCAGACCGCCAAGGCGGCGCTGGAACATCCGTAGCGAGCGTGGCCCGTCTGTACCCGTGACCATTTCAAACAGCAGCCTGCGGCATGTGCCGTTGATGTTCAAGTACATTGGCACCGGTTCCCCTGAATACGTCACACAAGAAGCTGCGCCATCACACAGCTGTCGCAGCAGTGACACATCCAGCAGGGGCATATCCACCGCCACCACCCAAGCAGGTCCATCACCCAAAGTCTCCACCACGCTGTACAGCCCGCCCAGCGGGCCACATCGCGGCACCGCGTCGGGCACCGAATCGAAGCCGGGATAATCACCACTTACGCGAACTGGACTGGCACCAAGCGACTCGAGCAGCGTGCAGCTGTGTTCGAGCAGGGTCCGCCCGCGCCAGTGCAGCAAGGCCTTGTCCTGGCCCATGCGACTGGACAGCCCGCCGGCCAGCACGATGCCGGCAGCCGGTACCGGCTCAATGTGAGTGGTCGTGGACATGTCCGTCGATATGCGCGTGCTCGGTGTCGGGTTGGCACAGACTGCAGCCTTCGCTCCACTCGCTGTCGCCATCCTGGTAATGCTCCTGCTTCCAGATCGGCGAACGGTGCTTCACGCCCTCGATCAACTGCCGGCAGGCGCGGAAGGCCTCGTCGCGGTGCGGGCTGCCAGCGGCGACCACCACGGCGACATCGCCTACTGCCAGTCTGCCTTTGGCATGTGCCACGTACAGTTTGATGCGCGGGCCGAAGTCGGCGGTGATCTCGGCAATCTGTCGCTGAAACTCATTCAAGACCAGCGGCTCGAACAAGTCATAGGTGATGCCCAGCACCGGCCTGCCCTGGTTCAGATCACGGACCTTGCCGATGAAGACATCAATGCCACCGAAGCCCGGATCGGACACGGCGGCGATGCCTTCGCTCGGATCAATCGCGGCATCGGCACGATCCACCACTTTCCATACACTCTCGAAGCTCATTTCAGCCTCCACTTACCGGTGGCAGGATGGCCACCCGCCCGTCGCCGGGCAGCACATCGTTGTCGCGCAGAACACGTTGTTCATCGGCGAATGCCGAGTAGTCGACCAAGCCAGCCCGGAACTGCGGGTAGCGCTGCTGCAGCAATGCACGCAGCGCCCTGCGCAGGTCGATGACCTGCCCGCCCTCGACCGGCACGCTGATCTCGCGCTGCGGGTCCAGCTCGGAGAACGCGCCAAACAACTGCACCACTATCTCTTTCATGACATCTCCTGCGGGCTGAGCTGCACCGGCTCGCGGTGGCCCCAGCCCTGTACACGTACCAAACTGCCGGCCGTGGCCAGATCATCGCCGCCCTCCAGCACCACCCACGCATTGGCGCGCAGCATGGTCTTGAGCCGAAATGATTCCTGCCCGGCCAGCACACGCACGCTCAGCTGCCCACTTGCATCCGCCTGCACGCGCGCGCGCGCATGGAAACGCAGGCCCGGTGGCTTACGCACGTCGGCCTGCAGTGGCAACTTCAGAACGGCCTCTTCGGCCAAGCCCAGCATCTTTCGCAGCACCGGCTCGACGAAGAAACGCAGACCTACCGCAGCGGAAATCGGATTGCCCGGCAGGCCGAAGTACAAAGCTCCATCGGCCAGCCGCGCGAACAGCAGCGGCTTGCCCGGACGAATGGCGACCTTGTGGAAAATGATCTCGGCACCGCGCGCTCGCAGCGCATCGGGAATGAAATCGTAGCGGCCCTGCGATACCGCGCCGGTACTCAGCACTACCCGCGCACCCGCAGCCAGCGCTGAATCCAGAGCGGCATCAAAGGCGGCAACGTCATCACTGACCACGCCGTTCCAGACCACGTCCGCACCTGCAGCACGCAGGCGGCTGACCAGGAACGGGCGATTGCTGTCGCGTATCTGCCCGGACTGCAGTTCCGCAGTCGCATCGCTGATCAACTCCTTGCCGGTACTGATCACCGCAACCTGCGGCTGATGCCGTACCTGCACGGTGGCAACGCCGAGTGCATGCAGCAAGGTCATCGCATTGACGTCCAGCAACGCTCCCGCTGCCAGCACGGTTTCGCGCAGTTCCACATCCTGACCGCGCAGTCGCACATGCTGCCCAGGCTTCACCGTTGCCTGCAGGCGCACGCGGGTGGGACGGCCCTCCACTGCATCCAGCACTTCGACCTGCTCAATCGGCACCACGCTGTCCAAGCCCGATGGCATCCGCGCGCCGGTCATGATTTCCCAGGCCTGCGCGGAATCGCCGTCCGCAGCAGCGGTATCGCCTGCGGCCTGCCAGCCCTGCACCTGCAGCACGCTGCCCGCCGCCACCGGTTGCCCGTTCGCGCACAGCGCGAAGCCATCCATCGCAGCGTTGTCGAACGGCGGCAGGTCCTGTGCGCTGTCTATCGGCGCAGCCAGTATCCGTTCGGCGGCAGCATCGATGGAAACCTGTTCGCTGCGTGCCGCCGGTGCGGCCGCCAGCAGCTGCTGCAAGGCCTGCGCATAACTGATCATGCGTGCGTACCCCCATCCATCATCGCCAAGGCGTGGCCGAGCACCGGGGTAAGAATATTCATGCACTGTGCGGCGGCGCGCGGGCTGCCTGGAAGCGCGATGACCAGCAGGTCATCCAGCTGCACCACTTCCGCGCGGCTCAACCAGGCCATCGGCGTGTGCTGGGCACTGAGTCCGCGCAGCATCTGCGCCAGTCCAGGCACCGGCCGCCCGCCCAAAGCCTGCAAGGCCTCCGGAGTCAGATCACGCGGTCCCAGTCCGGTACCGCCAGTGCACAGGCAAAGACGCACACCATCGCCGGCCAGCGCGCGCAGACGCGCGACAAGGGGTTCGATACCGTCTGCCAATACGTCATTGCTGACCACGTCACCGCCCAGCGCCTGCAAACCCTGGACCAACACCGGCCCGGATTCGTCGACATAGTCGCCGCGGCTTGCCCGATCGCTGAGGGTGATCACCGCGCAGCGCGCTGCGCCCAAGGTCCTGGGTGGACGCGGGCGGAAGCGTTCAAGTTCGCCGGCATCCATGCCTTGCGGGTGTGTCCACACGCCGCTCTTGCCGCCTTCCTTGAACAGCAGGCGGATGCCACTGATTTCCAGTGCCGGCTCGACCGGCTTGCTCAGGTCGTACAAAGTCAGCAGCGCCGCGTTGACGCCGGCCAGCGCTTCCATTTCCACGCCGGTGCGCGCTTCGCTGGCGCACTCGCACCAGACCCGGATCGCCTGCCGTTCCGGCACCGGCGCGCAGTACACGCGCACCAGCTCCAGCGGCAGCGGGTGGCACATCGGCATCAATGCCGAGGCCATCTTGGCGCCCTGCAGACCAGCGATCTCGGCCATCACCAACGCATCGCCCTTGGGCAGGCGGCGCTCGACGATCAACGGGTAGGCAATCGGCCCGGCGATCAGTTCACCGACCGCCACCGCGCGGCGACGGGTGATGCGTTTGTCGCGTACATCGGCCATGTGGAATGCCGCACTTATCTGCCCACTCATTGCTTGTTTCATCCTCCAATCGAGGCCAGGTGCGGGGTAAGCCCGGTCTGGCCAAAGTGCAGTCCATGCCCGGCCGCCTTGAGCCCAAGCTGGGTGGTGATGCGCGCCAGCAGCGCATCCTGGTCCTCGTCGGACTGCAGCAGCGGCCGTAGCGCCACGCCGAAGTCGCCGAACAGGCACAGGCGCAGATCGCCGCGCGCGGTGACCCGCAGGCGATTGCAGCCTTTGCAGAAATCCTTTGAGTACGGGGCGATGATGCCAACGCTGCCGCGATGCTCAGGATGGCTGAACTCACGTGCCGGGCCGGCATCGGCGGCGCGTTTGCGCTCACTCCAACCGGCAGCCAGCAGCTGTTCGATGACCACATCGGCACGCAGGTGATGGCGCTCGTAATACTCGCGGTTGTCACCGGTGCGCATCAGCTCGATGAAACGCACGCTGATCGGGCGCTCGCGCAGGAATTCCATCCACGCCGGCAGCTCGTCATCGTTGAGGCCGCGCAGCAGCACCGCATTGAGCTTGATCGACTGCAGGCCCAAGGCCTGCGCCAGGTTGAGGCCGTCCATGATTTCGGGCAGGCGGTCGTGGCCGGTGATGGCATGGAAGCGCTCACGCTGCAGGCTGTCCATGCTGACGTTGAGCGCGGTCAGGCCGGCGCGGTGCCAGCCCGGCAGGTGCCGTGGCAGCAGGCAGCCGTTGGTGGTGATGGCCACTTTGCGGATGCCCGGCACCTTCGCCACGGTGGCGATGATCTGCGGCAGGTCCTTGCGCAGGCTGGGCTCGCCGCCGGTCAGGCGGATCTTGTGCATGCCCAGTGCGGCAAACCCGCGCACCAGCCGCTCGATCTCATCCACCGCCAGGAACTGCGGGCGGCCATCTGCCTGGTAACCATCGGGCAGGCAATAGCTGCAACGGAAGTTGCAGGCCTCGGTCAGCGACAGACGCAGGTATGGAAAGCTGCGACCGAAGCCGTCGGTGAGTTGGCTCATGGCTGTTTCACCTTCTGACTCCACGTTTGCACGCTCGCCCGGCATGCCGGGATGCCCTCGCCTTTGTTGACAGGCTGCCAGCCTACGCGGGGCATTGCGTCGATGGCATGACTTAAATCAATCCGGACCTCCGCCGGACCCGACCCAGCTGTGGCAGCATGACCACCCGATGGCTTCCTCCTTGTGAAAACGACCATGATGCTGAGTGATTTCGACGACCTGTTGCGTGCCGCACTGGAGCAGACCGAGCCACAACGCCTGTTGTTCGTCTTCGTCAAAGCCGACCTGCCTGAATCCCCAACCGCCGATCAACATGCGCGCCATGACAGCGGCGAAGGCGGCACCCTGAGCCCGGTGCTGTGCGTGGACAAGGCGCCGCAGGAAATCGCCTCCTTCGCTGCACTGGCTGCCGAGTCGGCCAACACCGGCCTGGCCTGGGACCTGGTGTTCGTGGCCTCGCTGGATGGCCGCGCTGGCATTGCTCCCTCCAATGATGAAGCTGCGCAACCACTACGTTTGATGGTCAACGCCATCAACGATGGCCAGATCAGCCGCTTCGCCGCGTTTGACCGCGACGGCGCGCCGGTGCAGTTCTACTAGCCCGCGGTTCCGGCAGCACGCAGCGTCGCCAGCCTGCAGCCGGCTCAGGTCGCAAGCTGCAGCAACAGGAAGAAGATCACCAGCACGGTGTTCAGGCCCCATGCCACGGTCAGGCCGCGTGCGGCCATGCCGTAACCGGGGGTGTGCGCGCTCGGCGCGGCCCGCCACACCGTGGGGATGATCCAACCGGTGTAGAGCAGCAATACGGCGAACAGGCCGAGCAGCAAGCTGGTCTTGCCTTGCATCAGCGCCCATAGCGCCGCAGCCCACAACAGATTGCTGGGAATAACCCCCTGCAGCCAGAACACACGCCATAAATGTGAAGGCGGCGACTTGTCGCCCGGGGTACTCATCGAACCAACAGCAGTCATGATCGGGACTCCTGAGTTGCGCAGCACTGTACCTGAGCTTGCGCCTGCCGAGCTGGCGGGTCAAATCCGCTGGCAGCGCAGGGGCACGGCAGCGCACCGAGCACAGCACGACCCTGGTCACGGACTGGGTGCCGGGGCCAGATCCAGCCAACACCTTCCGGCGGCAATATCGGCTTGCAACAAAAACTGTGCCGACTTTGTTGGCACATGTCGCCGCCCCCGTGCGCAGTACGGGGACTACGCGATGCCTTGCTTGCACAGCGGTGAAAGCGATGATGGCCTCGATGGAGTCCGGGCGCACTACGCACACCACGTGCGGCTTGCATCTGCAACTTCCTGCCCGGACTGACAAGACCGATTGCAGCTGCCAGCGTCCTTTAACCTCGCTGCACGAAACTTCCGACGCAACGCACGTACCCATGAATGGATACCGCTGACCCATGACTGCAAGCAATACGCTGCATTCAATGGGTTGGCGACATCCAGCCGGCCAGAATCCGCCCTCCCAAAGGCCGTCATGGAAACGCTGCAAAACCGTCGTCATCCGCGACCGCCATGTTCATCCCGGACATGCGCTTGATAAAGATCCAGCAAACACAGTGACGGAGATGAAACATGTACGAAAAGAGTGAGCTGGAACGGGTACTCGACCTGCAACGCGCGGCTTTCCTCAAGCAGGGTGATGCCAGCCTGCAGACGCGCCGCGAGCGCGCAAGCAGGATGGCCCTGGCATTGCTGGAGCACATCGACGCCTTGTCCGAGACCCTGTCTGCCGACTACGGATGGCGCCCGGGAGCGGTATCCAAGGCCTTCGAAGGGCTCAGCTGGGTGCACGACATCGAGCAGTCGCTGGCCGATGTCGCGCACTGGATGACGCCACGCGAGGTACCCGGCGGCTTCGTGCAGGCCAAGCCGAAGGGGGTGGTCGGCATAATCGGCGCGTGGAATTTCCCGTTGACGCTGACCTTTCAGCCGGCAATGGCGGCCTTGGTGGCCGGCAACCGGGTCATGCTGAATTTCCCGGAGCAGCACCCACGTACCGGCGCCTTGCTGCGGGAGATCTTCAGTGCACGCTTCGATGAAAATGAAGTCGCCGTCTTCAATGGCGACCTTGGCACCGCGCAGCAGTTCTCGACGCTGCGCTTTGACCATCTGTTCTTCACTGGTTCTCCGGAAGTAGGTTCGCTGGTTTCGCAGGCGGCGGCGAAAAATCTGGTACCAGTGACCCTGGAACTTGGCGGCAAGAATCCAGTGGTGGTGGCGCACGATGCTGATCTGCTGCTGGCCGCGACCAGAATCACCTCGACACGGTTGGTCAATGGCGGCCAGGTTTGCCTGTGCCCTGATTATGTGTTCATTCCCGACGAACACTACGAGGAATTTGTTGGTCACCTGAAGACGCAGATCCGCAGCGTGGCCGGCGATTACCTGAGCAACCCGGCGGTCGTGCCCATCATCAACGACCGCAATTTCGGTCGTGTGCTCGCCCTGGTGGACGACGCGGTTGCACTGGGTGCGCAGAAGGTGGAACCGCTGCCGGAGAACCAGCTGCAGCGGCTGCCTGATCGCGCATCACGCCGGATCGCCCCAACCTTGCTGATCGACGTGCCAGAGAACGCGCAGATCAACCACCACGAGATCTTTGGCCCGGTGCTGGTATTGAAGCGCTACAGCGATGTGCAACAGGCGATCGACTACATCGCAGGCCATCCGGCTCCGCTCGCCGCCTACTGGTACGGCCAGGACAGTGCCGACTTCCGCCGTTTTCTCAGCCACACCACCAGCGGCGGTGTCACCCGCAACGACGGCTTCCTTCACGGCTTGCTGCCCGACGCTCCGTTTGGTGGCGTGGGCAACTCCGGATCCGGCGCTTACCACGGCCGCGCCGGCTTCGACACTTTCAGCCACTACCGCGCTGTCGCCAACGGCGCAGGCGAACAAGGTGCTGCGGATGCCCTCGTAAACGGCGCAATGCTTGATCCCGCTGCATTGGCCGGGGTGGATGCAGGCATAGCGGCAGCGATTGCGAGATTCAGGAAATCAGCCGGCCTGTGAGCAACGCTGAGGTTTTCGCGCTCCCCGTCCAGGCTCTGCTGCGCCGGAGCCCGGGCGAAGGGTGTCAATCCGGATCATCAAGCAGACAGCGCACCAGCTTCTCAACCAGACGACTCACCTGCTTGCGGTCAACATCCGCACCCACGGCACTGCGCACCATCACGCCATTGAAGATCGCCGAGATCATGTTCATCCGCAGCTCCACCTCGGCCGCGTCCAGCCCCTCCGGCAGCCCAACGCGGCTGGACAGCGCCATGAACTCGGCGGCCACCACTTTGTCGGATTGCCGCAGGATGCGCTGGATAGCCGGGTTGCGCGCAGCTTCCGCCGCCAGCTCCAGTTGCAGTTCCAGATAGGCAGGGTCCAGGCAGCGGTCCACCGAATCGGCCACCTGCCGCGTCACCCGGGTTGCCAGGCTGCCGCCGCTCTCGTCTTCCTGCAGCTTGCGGGCAAGCTCGGAGATGTTCTGCTCCTCGCGCTTGGCAATGGCCTCGACGATGGCTTCCTTGTTTTCGAAGTAGTGGTAGATGTGCCCAGGGCTCATACCGGCCAGCTTGGAAATTTTGGCGATGCTGGTGCCGTGGAAGCCGTTGCGACGGAAACACGTGGTGGCGGCGTCCAGCACCTGCTGGCGGCGCGCCTCACCCTTTTCCTGAGCTGACGCAGCGCTGCTGTTGCTCGCATTCATGAAGTGCACCTCGAGATAACTGGGTCGGATTGGCGCATGACCACGGCGGCATTGTGTAGTACGATCATTCTAACTAGAACGATCATTCTAATTCTGGTTGGACGCCTGGATGGCCCCCCGCCGCCGAGCCGAGCACAACGGAGCATGCCCATGACCACCCTGCTGAAAGACATTGCGGTGCTGTTCGACGCCAGCGAGTCCGGCCAACAGATCCTGGATACGGCAACCCGGCTTGCCGGCCGCCATGCCTCGCATCTGATCGGTATCACCGCCCTTGCCCAGCAGCCCGCAACCCTGCAGGCAGGATTTGCCAAGAGCGAGGCACTGCATGAAGTGATCGTCCGCCACCAGTCGGTGATGGCCGCGCGTGCGCTTCAACTCGGGCAAAGCTTGAACGATGCCTTGAATCGGCATGAGGTCAGCGGCGAGTTGCGGGTGATATCGCATGCCGAATCCAGCAGTGAGTCCTCATTGCATGCGTTGTATTGCGATCTGCTGGTGGTGAGCCACCCGAACATTCCGGCCTCGCCCCTGACCTGGTCCGCGCCGCAGATCCTGCAGCAATCCGGCATCCCGATCCTGATCGTGCCGAGAGACTGGGGCGATAAGCCGATCGGACAGATGGTACTGGTGGCGTGGAACGGCAGCCGGCAATCACGCCGTGCCATCGCCGATGCGATGCCAATGCTCATCAAAGCCGAAGAAGTCACGTTGCTGGTCATCGATGCGGAGCGCAAGGCCGAATTGCACGGCGACGAACCCGGTGCAGACATGGCGGCCTATCTCGCCCGGCATCACGTGAAAGTCAATCTGCAGCGGGTCAGCTCGGAAGGTGTTCCGGTTGCTGAAGTGATCGTCACTCACGCAAACGCCGCGCACTGCGACATGGTGGTGTTTGGTGCCTATAGCCGGCCCAAGTTGAGTGAGGCGCTATTTGGCGGCGTGACCCGGACGCTGCTGACGGATGTGCCGGTACCGCTATTCGTCTCCCAGTAGCAACACCTCAAGTTCTTCGGCATCAATCCACGGCTTGGCGCACGCGGTGACCGATGTGCGTCAAGCCAGACGAATCTCCTGCTGACTCTCCTTCAGCAGAGATACCTCCCGGTCTCTCCCCCGACCGTGGAGCCTGCAGTCCCATGGACTGCGCGAATGTCGCGATGACGTCCGCGCCGGGAGGCGGTAGAGCCCCGCCTCCCGGCTTTTCGCAGATGCCTGTGGAGAGGCCGAAGCGCTTTTTGCAGGCGCCACACTTCAGTCACGCCTGTATCCAATCTGCACCATGACGCGCGTCCTGGTGACACCTGGACATGCGCGGACAAACCTCCGAATCGAAGCAGGCGAGCACATTGCTACAGGCACAAGATAACTGCACCCGCACAGTGTCATACGTAACCTTCCCGCCTAAACCAACACGGAATGAATCACCCGTAAATCCGCGACAAACCGTCTCATCTACGCAAACACATCACGGCTTTTCCACTCGTAGAATCGAAAGTGCCGAGGACATCGCGGCAGTACCGCTACCACCACACAGGTAGCAAGGCGAACTATCCCGTTTGAGTAACCTGCAACAGGAAACATCAATGAACGTCCGCGAACTCCTGCAGTCCAAGAAACAAACCGTAGTTACCATCGATCTGGAAGACACCATTGGCGCCGCCGCGCACAAGATGAGCGCGAACAAGATCGCCGCGTTGGTGGTGATGAAAGACGACGCACCGGTGAGCATCATTTCCGAGAAAGACATCGTCCGCACTTTGGCCGATGATGGCCCGCAAGCGGGACGCCGTGTCATATCCAGTCTGTCGTCAACCGGCCTGGAAGGCATCGCGCCCGAGGCAAGCCTCAAGCAGGCCATGGCATTGATGACCTACTCGCGCCACCGCCACCTGATGGTGACCGAAGGTTCGAAACTGGTCGGCATCCTCAGCCTCGGCGATATCGTCAAAAACCTGCTCAGCGAACTGGAACTTGAGAAAGCAGTACTGCAGGACATCTACACCGCTGCACACTGAGCCGCACAGGCGCGCTCAAGCTGAGCCTGTGCATCAATCACAGGCATCGGCTCAACGCTTACGCAACGTCAGTGGCAGGCAGCCCGCATACGCACATTTCAATGTGCTTGTGCGGCACCTGTGGCATCACACTTGCATCCTCCGCACGCTTCAATCGTGGCGAGCTTGTGGCCTCTGCAGGAGGCCACTTGATACAGCGCCACCTCAGCGCGATGCGCGCTTCGATAGCTCGATCAGCATCCGCGATGCCAGGTATAGACGCGGCGGGATCGAATCGACCTCGATGTACTCGTTGCGTGCGTGGTAACCCCAACCTGCAAGTCCCAGCCCCTCAAGCACCGCTGCATGGCCCGAGCGTCCGGCGAAACCGGCATCGGTGCCGCCGTTGGTGGTGGGGTGCATCAGCAGTTTGCGTCCGTCCAATTCGGCATAGATCTGCTGCGCCAGATCCGCCAACGCTTGGCCACGCTCACCGGCAACGTAGATCGGACGCAGCGGCTCCAGCGTTATCGTGGTGGTGGTATCCGGCACCACGTGGCTCTGCTTGACCTTGGCCTGCAGCGCCGCCAACAAGTTGGCATTGCTGTCGGCCTGCATCACCCGTGCATCGCCACCGACTTCCGCACGCTCTGGAATCTGGTTGCGCGCGGTGCCGGCATTGGCCGTGGTCCAGTTGAGCTGCGCACCAGGCACTCCAGCGGCCACGTCCTTGGTCTGGATGATCTGATGGGCCAGCTCGACGAGTGCGTTGCGGCCCTGTTCCGGTGCCGCACCTGCGTGTGCGGACAGACCCTGCACTGTCATCCGCACCTGCGAGGTGCCGGCGGCACTGAGCAGCACGCCTTCGCTTTCGATCACCGCCTTGGCCGGCGACGGCTCGAAGGACAGCACCACATCGTGCTCATCCGCCAGTTTGGCAATGGTTTCGCCCGAGCCCGGCGAGCCGATCTCTTCGTCCGGATTGAACAACACGGTGACCGTCGCGTAATCGTTCCAACCACGCGCCTTGAGCAGGGCCAGCGAATGCAGGATCACCGCGATGCCGCCTTTGTCGTCGGCGATACCGGGGCCGTACAGCAGGTTGCCCTTCTGGAGAAAGGGTTCTTTCTCAAGGATGCCGCGGTCGTAGACGGTATCGGCATGTGCGATCAGCATCACCTTCAACTTGCCGGTGCCGCTGAAGCTGCCGCGGATCAGATCCGGCCCGCCGGTTGCGGAAGCAACCCGCTCGACCTTGGCATCCAAGGCGCGCAGTCGCTTGTCCAGATAGTCCATCAGTTTGGCGACGCCCTCATGATCGGTAGAGCCCGACTCCACCGCCACCAGCTCGCGCAGTGTCTCGATCACGGCCGGCTGCTGCGCGGTGGCTGCTGCCTGCAGCTGCGCATCAAGCTGCGCTGCCTGCGCGTGAACTCCCAATGTCCCTGCCAGCACAAATCCGCTGAGAACCGCTGTACGTGCAATCCGCATGTGCCACTCCTTTGATCACGATCCCGGCGGGACAAGCCCCGCCACCATTATCTTTCCGGTCAGATCGCGCTCTGCAGCGCTGGGTCAGGGCGGTTGCCAGTGCGCCCGAACCGGCCAGCAAAGCACGACGTTCTACAGTGACCAGCGCGTCGTTGACTGCAGCCCTAGCCTATCAGCAGCAGGTGAATACCTGGTGGCGTCGCCAAGCGCAGCCTGGAGCCGGTCCAAGAACGGCCGGAGCCCGTGACAACCGCACGCGAAGCGAGCTGGCAGGTGGTGATCGACTGCCTGCGGCTGGTTTGGTCGCTCTCTCCGTGACAAAGCAGTGGCCCATGCACGCATGAACACGAAAATGAACATCAGCAGGAATCAGCACGTTCGGGTGAAGCAGGAAGTCGCAGCGTGCGATGATCGAAGTCCCTCCGCTACCCCAACATTGCATGGAATGGTTATCCGACCCAACAATCTGGATGGGTCTTTCCACACTTGTCGTTCTCGAAATCATCCTCGGCATCGACAATCTCGTCTTCATCGCGATCCTTGCGGACAAGCTTCCTCCCCACCAGCGTGACAAGGCCCGCCTCATCGGCTTGAGCCTGGCGCTGCTGATGCGACTGGGCCTGCTGGCCACGCTGTCCTGGATCATGCGGCTCACCGCGCCGCTGTTCTCCGTGTTCGACCACGCGTTCTCCGGCCGCGACCTGATCCTGCTGGTCGGCGGCCTGTTCCTGTTGTTCAAGGCGACGATGGAACTGCACGAGCGGCTTGAAGGGCGCTCACATGAAGCCGGCGACAACAAGGTGTACGCCAGCTTCGGCCTGGTGGTGACGCAGATCGTCATCCTCGATGCGGTGTTCTCGCTGGACTCGGTGATCACCGCGGTCGGCATGGTCGACAACCTCGGCGTGATGTTCGCCGCAGTGACCATCGCGATGGCCGTGATGATGCTGGCCAGCAAGCCGCTGACCAGTTTCGTCAACCGTCATCCGACGGTGGTGATCCTGTGCCTTGGCTTCCTGTTGATGATCGGCTTCAGCCTGGTCGCCGAAGGCCTGGGCTTCAAGATCCCGAAGGGCTATCTGTATGCAGCAATCGCCTTCTCGATCCTGATCGAGGGCTTCAACCAGTGGACGCAGTTCAACCGCGAGAAGCACGCACAGAACCTGTCCTTCCGGCAACGCACCTCCAATGCGGTGCTCAAGCTGCTGGGCTCGCGCCCGACGCAGGCCGTTGCCGGTGAGACCCACGAGCCAGCGGATCAGCTGCCATCAGGTCTTGCCGCATCCGAGCACGACATGATCCGCGGCGTGCTGGCCCTGGCCGACCGCTCGGTGGCAAGCGTGATGACGGTGCGCGCCGATATCCAATGGATCGATCTGGGCAAGGGACCGGAGCACACCAGCGCGCAGTTGATGGCCTCGCCACACACCCGCCTGCTGGTGGCTGATGGCGAGCTGGATAACCTGCAAGGCGTGGTGCAGAGCCGCGACCTGCTGGCGGGCGTGCTCGCCGGCAAGCCCTTGGTGTTGGCCGACTACCTGCGCGAGCCGCTGACCCTGCCCGAAGGCGCGACCGCGCTGCGTGCGCTGGAGCGTATCAAGCAGCATCCGATTCCATTGGCGGTGGTGGTCGACGAATACGGCAGCGTGCAGGGCCTGGTCACCGCCAATGACTTGCTGGCAGCGATTGCAGGCGATCTTGCCGATACCCGCGATGCCGACTTCGGCGCCAAACAGATAGACGGCAGCTGGATCGTGGATGCCTCCATGTCGATCGAGGACGTGGAGCGCATCACCGGCATTCCCCTGGAAAGAAGCCCGCTGTATGTCAGCCTGTCGGGCTTGCTGCTGCATGCATTGGAGCGGCTTCCGGTGGCTGGCGATACCGTTGAGTCGGCCGGCTGGCGCCTGCAGGTGATTGACCTGGAAGGCAGGAGAATCGGCAAGACGCGGATATCGGCGATCGACAAGCAGTAATCACTGCGGTTGGCGTCACGGCTGCCA
Source organism: Stenotrophomonas sp. STEN035 (assembly GCF_056759935.1). NCBI lineage: Bacteria > Pseudomonadati > Pseudomonadota > Gammaproteobacteria > Lysobacterales > Lysobacteraceae > Stenotrophomonas > Stenotrophomonas sp. STEN035. Next base: position 32,839 of record NZ_JBRRDY010000017.1, on the reverse strand, counting down.
CGTGCAGCCGTGACGCGTGCTGACAACCGTCCCGGTTCAAGCCAGGCGCAACGCAGGCGGATCGACCTGCTGGGCTGATCCCGGCACCAATCAGCATCACTGGTTGCCGTCACTGCATCCAAACCCTGCACTGCTGCGTACAAGCGTCATCTGACCACGCTGGAAAGGACGAGCAAGCCCCATGCAGATACGTAGACAGCTCCTTGGTTTCTCCGGCTGGTTCCTGATCACCTTCCTCGCCGCTGCGCTTGGTGCCCGCGCCTCCATCTCCGCCTCCAGTTTCTACGCCGACCTTGTACTACCCGCATGGGCACCGCCGGCGAGCCTGTTTGGGCCGGTGTGGACTGCCCTGTATGCGCTGATGGCGCTGGCGGCGTTCCTTGTCTGGCGAGAGCGCGGCTGGCGCGCAGCGGCACCTGCGTTGACCCTTTACCTGCTGCAGCTTGGCATCAACGCGCTGTGGAGCTGGCTGTTCTTCGGCTGGAAGCTGGGTGCCCTGGCCTTTGCCGACATCCTGCTGTTGCTGGTGTTGATCGTTGCCACGCTGGTTGCGTTCTGGCGCGTCCACAAGCTCGCGGCCTGCATGTTGCTGCCCTATCTGGCCTGGGTGAGCTTTGCCAGTGTGCTCAACTACGCGGTCTGGCAGGCGAATCCCGGGCTGCTGTAAACACACCAAGCCGTTGCCTCCGCGGTGCTGCGGCAGCAGGCTTACGCCGCGTCGGCACTCCCGAGCTGGTTGATCTGCGCGCATTCCACCTCGGCGGGCGGCTCGCGCATGCGTGCCAGCGCGATCATCGCGCGACCCAGAACCAGGTTACTGGTGAACATCGACGGCAAGGCAGCAGCGGCCAACTGCATCATTGGCCCGCCAAGCACATACAACGGCTTCAGCAGCGCATGCCGGCTGCCGGTGCCAGCGACCGGGCGCACGCCACCCGGCCGCAGCATCACCGTACGCCCCGGCAGTTGGGCCAGTGCCTGCTCGGTTTCGCCTTTGATGCGCAGGGGCATGAAGTGGCTTTCAGGATTGGCGTGCGCACCCGATACATACAGGAACATTCCTTGTGGATTGGCTGCGAACCAGGTCTGCGCAACTGCCAGTGTGGTGTCCAGCGTGACCCGCCGGTACTCACCTTCCGCTGTGCCCAACGGCGGTGCGCCCGCGCAATAGAAACAGGCATCGAAGCCCACCAGGTCGGCCTGGCGACGATGGGCCTGCAGGAAATCTTCCAGCACCAACTCCTCTGTTGCCGTCAGCAGGCCGCCGGCGCGTCGTACCAGCGCCACCGTGCGTTTGACGTGCGCGGAGCCCGCGCAGGCGAGTGCAACACCTTGCCCGACCAGTCCACTGGCCCCTGTCAGCACGATCTTCAGGCGTCCAACGTCGTTCATCATCGGCCTCCTCGTGCGAACTAGAGTTTGACGAAGCGCTGCACTTTGCGTGCCAACCAGCCACTGAATACCAGCGGCGCATCCAGCGCCGAAACACAGATGCAAGGCACACCGGGTGCGGTCACCGGCTGGTGTTCCACTTCGGCATCCAGGTCAGCTACATCGCCGGGAGCGAACAATCCCAGCGCGTCGTTGTACGAGCCGCGCAGGACCTGGGTGAGCTCACTGCGGCCATGGCTGTGCATGGGCAGGCACTTGCCCGGCGCGATCTTCAGCATGATCAGCGACGGCATCTGCCGTGCACGGATGCAATGCACGCCCGGCGCCATCCAGCGCCAGCGCAGGCTCGCCAGCGAGTCGCCGAAATACGGATGCAGCGATGCCGGTAGATACTCCGGGTCGGCCTGTGGTCGCTCCGGCGGTGCCTGCCGCGCTGGTGCCGGCATCGCTACCGTGCCCGCGTCCATCAGCTGCGCCAGCATGGCGGCGCGCAGTGTTTCGCGCCGCGCGTCCTCGAGCACCGGCTGGGTCTGCTCCAGCAACGCCGAGCCGACCGCCTCGGCATCACGCAGGCGCTGGCGACAGTGCGGGCACTGCTCAAGGTGCGCACCGACAACAATGCTCAACGGCGCCTGCAGCGCGCCGGCGGCATAACTCATCAAGGTGGATTCGTGCAGGTGGTGGTGCGGATTCACGACGCACCTCCGACCTTGGACTGCAGCAACAGGAAGGCCCGCCGCAGATGTGATTTGACCGTACCCAAGGGCATTCCCAACGCCTGCGCAATCTCGCCGTGGCTCTTTGCTTCGAAGTAAGACATCCGCACCAGCCGCGCCTGCACCGCCGACAACTCGTTGATGCGCTGGCGCAACCTCGCATGATCGGCGAACTGCTCGGCGCTGCTGCGATCAAGCACATCGGCCGTGGCCGCGTTCTCCACCGCCGCCTGCACCAGTGTCCAGCTGCGCTCGTGGCGGACACGATCGATGTGCAGGTTGCGCGCGATGCGGTACAGCCAGGTACTCAGCGCACCCTGTGCCGGATCGAATTCCGCGGCCCGCAGCCACAAGCGCAGCAGGCATTCCTGCGCCAGTTCCTCGGCCACCGCCTCCGGAGCACCCAGGCCACGCAGGTATACGCACAGGCGCGGCATGAAGTGGTCGTAGATGCGCATGAAGCAGTCGCGATCACGCAGCCGCGCCACACCGTCCATGTCACCGGCCCAGTTCATTGGCTCTTTGCTCAGCTGCTGTGAACTGGACACGATCCGGGCGGTGTCTAAGGGGGAAGGGAGGTTGCGGGGATCAGGGTACATCTGCGTGGGCAGGGCTGCAGTGAATGTGTTGTCCTTCCTACGCGCGGTGGCAGCGTTTGGATGCAGCGCCGTGCCTGCATCCAGCGGCCGGCCTCGCCCGTAGGCAGGGAGAGCTCATTCCGGGATGTCCCCATGCGCATGGCCTGCCTGTTGCTGTTCCTGCCCTTCATGGCGTCGGCAGCGCCATTGCTGCGCGGTGAAGGCGTTGCCACGACCCGCGACGGGGCGGTGGCCTACCGCGAGGTGCATTGGCAACGCGGAGCCGGCGATGCCGCGGAGCGCTGGGTGCAATACCTGTGCCCCGACGGCCAGCCCTTCGCGCGCAAGCACATGCAGGTCAACGGTTCCGCCCAGGCCCCCAGCTACCGCTGGGAGGATCGTCGTAGTGGCCAGGCCGCCAGCGTTGCAGTGACGGGAGGCGCCGTACAACTGAACTGGAAAGAGGACGCGACAGCGAAAACGCGGGCGCAGCGGCTTCCGCTTCCGGCCGATGCGGTGATCGATGCCGGGTTCGACGCCGCCGTGCGCGCGCACTGGCAGCAATTGATGCAGGGCGAGCGGCTCAGCCTGCAGTTCCTGGTGCCCAGCCGCCAACGCTACTACCCGGTTCAGGTGCAGCGTGTCGGCAGCATCCGCTGGCAGGGGCTGGATGCCCAGTCGATCCAGGTGCAGCTGGATGCGTGGTACGGGGTGGTCGCGCCGCGTCTGGCGCTGGTCTATGCCGACGCTGATCGGCGCCTGCTGGAGTTCCACGGCACCAGCAACCTGCGCGATACCCGCGGTGACTACCCGGTGGTGACGGTGCGCTTCGCGCAGAAGGCTGTGGAACGTCCGCCGGCGCATTGGCAGGCCGAGCTGCAGCAGGCGCTGGTACCGCGCTGTGCCGCCACGCGGGGCGGATCCTGATGGAATCTTCATTACGCTGCATCCAATCAGCGCCGCGCGTCGTAGAGAAGGGTAGAAAACCTCTCGAGATACGCGCCATGGCATCCGCAGCGCCCCTTTCCCGCCGACGCGTGGCCCTGCTGCGTACGATCCAGCGTTGGTTCGATACCGCCGATAGCGCTGACGTCGCTGGCGAGGCGCAGCCAGATGATCGCATCGATTGGATGCGTGCCCTGCCCTTCGCGCTGCTGCACATCGGCTGCCTGGGGGTGATCTGGGTCGGTATGTCGTGGACGGCGGCTGGCATCGCGCTGGCCCTGTATGCCGTGCGGATGTTCGCGATCACCGCGTTCTATCACCGCTACTTTTCCCACCGCACCTTCCAGACATCGCGCGCGGTGCAGTTCCTGTTCGCCCTTGTCGGCGCCTCCAGTGTGCAACGCGGGCCACTGTGGTGGGCGGCGCATCACCGGCATCACCATCGCCACGCCGACCAGCCGCTGGACCCGCACTCTCCGCAGCAGAAAGGCTTCTGGCGCAGCCACGTCGGTTGGCTCCTGACCCGCGAAGCCTTCGCCACCGACCTGCAGCGCGTTCCGGATCTCGCCCGCTTCCCGGAACTACGTTGGCTGGACCGCTTCGACACCGTGGTACCGCTGCTGCTCGCCGCCGCCCTGTACGCACTGGGCGCTGCGCTTGAACGCTGGGCCCCGGGCCTGCAGACCTCCGGCATGCAATTGCTGGTGTGGGGGTTCTTCATCTCCACGGTGGTCTTGTTCCACGCCACCGTCACCATCAATTCGCTGGCACACCGTGTTGGCCGCCGTCGCTTCGACACCCGCGACGACAGCCGCAACAACTTCTGGCTGGCACTGCTCACCTTTGGCGAGGGCTGGCACAACAACCACCATTTCTTCCCCGGCACGGTACGCCAGGGATTCCGCTGGTGGGAGATCGACCTGACCTGGTATGGCCTGCGGTTGATGGCGATGCTGGGCCTGGTCAAGGAGCTCAAGCCAATCCCGGCCTGGGTGCTGGCCAAGGCGAGGAACTGACATGCGTATCGCCGTCATTGGTTCGGGAATTGCCGGCCTGGCCAGCGCCTGGTGGCTGGATGGCGCGCATGACGTCACCTTGTTCGAGGCCAATGACTACCTCGGCGGCCACACCCACACCCATGCGTTGCAGGTGGATGGGATACCGATGGCCGTGGATACCGGCTTCATCGTCTTCAACCAGCAGCACTACCCGCTGCTCAGCGCGCTGTTCGATGAGCTTGGGGTGGAATCGCAGCCGACCACGATGAGTTTTTCCATGCGCAGCGAGCGCAGCGGCGTGGAGTACAACGCGACCTCGCTCGATGGCCTGTTCTGCCAGCGTCGCAACCTGCTGTCGCCACGCTTCTGGGGCATGTTGCGCGACCTGCGCCGCTTCTACCGTGAGGCACCGGCGCTGCTCGAAGGCGGCGACGGCCCCACGCTCGGCGAGTACCTATGCAGCCAGCGCTACGGCGAAGCCTTCGTCGAGGAACACCTGCTGCCGATGGCGTCGGCGCTGTGGTCGTCGCCGACTGCCACCGTTCGCGATTTCCCGGCCCGCTACCTGGTGCAGTTCATGGCCAACCATCAGATGCTGCAGGTGAGCGGGCGCGCGCCGTGGCGTGTGGTGAAAGGCGGCTCGGCACGCTATATCGACGCATTGCGGGCGCGCTGGCGCGTGCACGAGCGACTCGCATGCCCGGTATTGAAGGTTGAGCGAACACCTTGGGAGGTACGGGTTCACAGTACCGCAGGCATCGAGAGCTTCGATGAGGTGATCATGGCCTGTCACAGCGACCAGGCGCTGAAGCTGCTCTGCGATGCCAGCCCACTCGAACACGACGTGCTGGACGCCATCGGCTACCAGCGCAATGAAGTGGTACTGCATACCGATGCATCACTGCTGCCACGCAACCGCAAGGCATGGGCGGCATGGAACGCGCATGTTCCACTGGACCCAAGCGCGCCATGCACGGTCAGCTACTGCATGAACCTGCTGCAGGGCCTGCCTGGCGACACGCCGCTGGTGGTGACACTCAACAACAGCGCACAGATCGATCCGGACAAGGTGCTGCGCCGCCTGCAGTACGCACACCCGGTACACAACCACGCCGCCATCGCCGCGCAACAGCGCTGGGCCGAAGTGCAGGGCCGGCGCCGCACCTGGTTCGTTGGTGCCTATTGGGGTTGGGGCTTCCACGAAGATGGCATACGAAGCGCCCGCCGCGTGGTGGATGCGTTGACTGAGCGCAGGCCGACAGCTTCCCGGCGGCCACAGGCGGAGCTGGCAACATGAGCGCCAGCGCCATCTATATCGGCCAGGTGCTGCATCGCCGCCACCTGCCGCATCCGCATGCGTTCCGCTACCCAATTGCCCAGCTGCTTCTGGATCTGGACGAGCTGGACCAGGTCTTTGCCGGACGCTGGCTGTGGTCGGTGAACCGTCGCAACCTCGCCGAGTTCCGCCGTAGCGACTATTTCGGCGACCCGGCGCAGCCACTGGCAGACGCAGTGCGGGACCACGCCGCACCTGTGCTCGGTCACCGGCCGCAGGGACCGGTTCGACTGCTGACCCATCTGCGTGTTGCCGGCCACGTATTCAATCCGGTCAGCTTTTACTACTGCTACCAGCCCGATGGCATCACCCTGGATTGCATCGTGGCAGAGATCACCAACACGCCATGGAAAGAACGCCACGCCTATGTGCTGCCGGCTGCAACCGCTCACAGCAGCGGCCGGGCGCTGCGCTGGCAGTTCGACAAGTGCTTCCACGTTTCGCCGTTCATGGCGATGGATTGCCGCTATGACTGGCGCCTCACCGCACCTGGCGAAGACCTGCAGGTACATATGCAGGTCTGGCGCGAAGGCCTGCGCCAGTTCGACGCCACCCAGTCCATGCAACGTCACCCACTTGATGGTGCTGGCTTGGCGCGGGTGCTCGCCTGTTACCCGCTGATGACACTGCAGGTTGTCGCCGCCATCCATTGGCAGGCATTGCGTCTGTGGCTGAAGCGCAACCCGGTCCACGATCACCCTTCCCTCGCCGAGAAAACGCGATGAACCAGATGACTTCCTCGGTCGCCCTGCCGCAACCCGGCGCACTGGATGCGTTGTTGCGGCGCCGGCTGCTGGCCGAACTCGAACCATTGCGCGATGGCTGCCTGCGTGTACGCGACGCGCTCGGCGAGGTGCTGCTGGGCGATGCTTCAGCGCAACTGCAGACCACGGTGACCATCGACGACCCCGCGTTCTACCGCAAGGTGGCCGCACAAGGCAGCGTCGGCGCTGGCGAAAGCTACATCAATGGCGACTGGCGTTGCGATGACCTGGTCACGCTGGTACGCATCCTCGTGCGCAACCGCGATCTGCTGGATGGCATGGAACGCGGCCCCGCGCGTATTGGCGGCTGGCTGCTGCGTGGCTGGAACCGGCTGCGCCGCAACAGCCGCGAAGGTAGCCGCCGCAACATCGCCGCACACTATGACCTCGGCAACGATTTCTTCTCGCTGTTCCTGTCGCCGGACCTGATGTATTCGTCCGCCTTGTTTACCGACGAAAACACATCGCTTGAGCAAGCCTCGCAGCGCAAGCTCGACCGCATCTGCCAGCAGCTGCAGTTGCAAGCCGGTGATCGTGTGATCGAAATCGGTACCGGCTGGGGTGGTTTCGCCCTGCACGCCGCGCGGCACTACGGCTGCCATGTCACCACCACCACGATTTCGGCGGAGCAGCACGCGCTGGCAGCACAGCGTGTGAGTGAAGCCGGGCTGCAGGATCGGATCACCCTGCTGATGCAGGACTACCGTGATCTTGAGGGCCAGTTCGACAAACTGGTCTCGATCGAGATGATCGAGGCCATTGGCGCCGAATACCTGGACACCTACATGGCCACCCTGCGACGCCTGCTCAAGCCCGATGGCGTGGCGCTGCTGCAGGCGATCACCATCGAAGACCATCGCTACGAGCAGGCCCGGCGCAGTGTGGACTACATCAAGCGCTTCGTATTCCCCGGCAGCTTCATCCCCTCGATCAACGCCATCATGGCGGCGAAGACGCGCGCCAGCGATCTGCAGCTGGTGGCCCAGCACGACTTCGGCTACTCCTATGCATTGACTCTGCGCGCCTGGCGCCAGCGCTTCATGGCACAGCTGCCTGCAGTGCATGCACAGGGCTTCGATGCGCGCTTCTGCAGACTCTGGGAGTTCTATCTTGCGTACTGCGAGGGCGGTTTCCTGGAGCGCTCGATCGGCGTCTCACACCTGTTGCTGGCCCGGTCCGGCTATCAGCCGGCAGCCAACGCCGGGCAGATCAGCTGACATGCGCCGGACCCTGCTCAACCTGCTGGGCAACCAACTGGTCTGGCTGTGCGCCGTGGCCGGTGCCGGGCGCGGCTGGCAGTGGCCTGCCTTGCTTGCTTCGGGACTCTACATCGTCAGTCAGCTTTACAGCGCCGCCCAACCTAGGATCGAGCTGCGCTTGCTGCTGCTAGCGCTGATATGCGCTTGGTTGGTTGACGGGCTGGCGGCGGCGAGCGGTCGTGTCGGCTACGCCGCTGCTCCGTTCGGCTGGGCACCGCCGCCGTGGATCATGGCGCTATGGGCCGCGTTTGCGATGACGCTGACCTCGTCGATGGCCTTCCTCCAACGGCATTGGGCACTGCCGGTGACGTTCGGGCTGCTGTTGGCACCGCTGGCCTACCTGTCCGCCGCACGCGGGTTTGACGCTGTGCATTTTTTTGTACCCGTATGGCAAGGATTGCTGCTGCTTGGCATCGGCTGGAGCGTTGCGTTGACGCTACTGGTCACGAGCGCGCGCCGCTGGACCCGCAGTCCCGCCCAAGATCCACTGACAGGTGCTTCCACATGAGCAATCTGAGCTGGGTGCTGTTGTACGCGGTCGCGATCATGCTCTGGGGCTGGGCCTGGCAGCGCCGCCATCGCAACATCGGCATCGTCGATGTGCTCTGGGCCAAGGGCCTGGCTGCTGCCACCCTGTTGCTTGCCTGGCTGGGCGACGGTGCAGCGTTGCCGCGCATCAGCTTGGCCGTGCTTGGCGGATTGTGGGGAAGCCGTCTCGCCCTGCATCTATGGCAGCGCGTGCGGCACGAGTCCGAGGACGGTCGCTACAAGTATCTGCGCGACCATTGGCAAGGCGATCAAAGCAAGATCTTCGGCTTCTTCATTGCCCAGGCGTTGCTGATAGTTCTGTTCGCCCTGCCGTTTGTCGCGGTGGCCAGCAATCCGCGCACCGATGGCTATGGTTGGGTGATCGCAGCGGCCGTGGTTTGGTTGCTGAGCGTGCTCGGTGAGCACGTAGCGGACCGTCAGCTTGCACGCTTCCGTGCAGCCCCAGCCAACAAGGGCCGCACTTGTCGTCAGGGCCTGTGGCGTTACTCGCGACACCCCAACTATTTCTTCGAATGGCTGCACTGGTTCAGCTACGTGCTGCTGGCCGTTGGTTCGCCGCTGTGGTGGCTGGCATGGACCGGACCGGTACTGATGTACCTGTTCCTCCGCTACCTGAGCGGCGTGCCCTTCACCGAGCAGCAGGCGCTGCGCAGCCGCGGCGAAGACTACCGCGCATACCAGCGCAGCACGCCGATGTTCTTCCCCTGGTTTCCTCGCACTGCCAAGGAGCAATCATCATGAATGCAGCCACGCAACTGGATTCCGCCATCCATGCCGAGCCCGGCCTGACCGGCTGGGCCGAGCGCGGCTGGCTGCCGGATGCCGCCCTGCGCTGGGGGATCCGCCGCCTGTGCGCACAGCGACTGGAAGAAGAATCGGAAGAAGGCCTGCAAGCGCAGTCGGACCGCTTCAGCCGGCGCATTGCCGAATTGTCCAGCAGCCCGTTGGCCCTGCATGTGGATGCCGCCAACCGCCAGCACTACGAAGTACCCGCTGCATTCTTTCAGGCCTGCCTTGGCCACCGCTTGAAGTACAGCAGCTGCTACTACCGCACCGGCACCGAAACCCTGGACCAGGCCGAGGATGCGATGCTGGAGCTGTACGGGCAGCGCGCCGGGCTCGCCAACGGCCAGCACATCCTTGAGCTGGGTTGCGGCTGGGGCTCGCTGACCTTGTGGATGGCCGAACGCTATCCGGGCGCGCACATCACTGCAGTCTCCAACTCGCATAGCCAGCGCCAGCACATCCTGGCCCAGTGCAAGGCGCGCGGCTTCGCCAACGTCGAGGTACTGACCATCGACGTCAATCAGCTGCAGCTGCCGAGCGCCACCTTCGACCGTTGTGTATCGGTGGAGATGTTCGAACACATACGCAACTACGAGCGCCTGCTCGGTCGCATTTCGCGCTGGCTGAAGCCGGATGGCGCCTTGTTCGTGCATATCTTTGCCCATCGCACGTATATGTACCCGTTCGACACGATGGGCGAGGACAACTGGATGGGCCGCCATTTCTTCACCGGCGGCCTGATGCCGGCGGCCGATACCCTGCTGCATTTCCAGCGCGACATGCAGCTGCAGCAGCGTTGGCTGCTGGATGGCCGCCACTACCAACGCACCGCCAACCATTGGCTGCAGCGCCAGGACGCCGCACGCGAGCAGGTCATGCCACTGCTGGCGCAGACCTACGGCAGTGACGCCGCCGCGCGCATCTGGTGGCAGCGCTGGCGCATGTTCTGGATGGCCTGCGCGGAGCTGTTCGGCTATGACGACGGCCAGCAATGGCTGGTAGCGCATTACCTCTTCCGTCCCCGCTGAAGGCAGGCCCGACCATGCGAACCCTTCCGATTCTGTCGATGCTGTCCATCGCCTTGTTCGGCGCTGGTTGCAGCAATCTGGATACCCGCCCGATACCGCGCCCGGCGTCGGTGGATGTACCGCGCTTCATGGGCGACTGGTATGTGATCGCACATATTCCATCCCGGCCCGAGCGCGAAGCCTTCGATGCAGTGGAAAGTTATGCACCGCGGCCAGACGGACGTATCCAGACCACGTTCACTTATCGCAAAGGCAGCTTTCAGGCGCCGCTGAAATCAATGCATCCCATCGGCAAGGTCGAAGCTGAAGGCAAGGGCGCGGTCTGGGGCATGCAGTTCATCTGGCCGATCCAGGCCGAATACATCATCGCCTGGGTGGACGAGGGCTACACCCAGACCATCGTCGCCCGCAACAAGCGCGACTACGTCTGGTATATGGCGCGTACCCCGCAGGTTTCGGCGGCGGAGTACCAAGGCGCGGTGGAGCGCATCAAGGCAATGGGCTATGACGTGAGCAAGCTGCGGCGGGTGCCGCAGTCAGTCCGGTGATCACGCAGGGGCTTTCATCAGGAAATACTTAAAAAGCGATTGCTTCACCGCAACGCTGGAAACCCCAATTCCCACCCTATATGGGCGCAGCTCACACCCGGATAGCTCGCCTGCTCATCCACACCACGCTTGAACTCTGCAGCAGTTTCCTGCGGTTGGCACCCTCACAGCCGATACAGACTATCAACGCCGTTCACCGGCACGCTGCCAGCGCAACTTCCCATCGGCAAACCCTGCGACCACCCTGCCGCCATTGCCTGCGCATCACGCACTGCATCCGATGCCTTGGCGCGTTCATTGCGAACGCGGCAGGCCTCGGGGTCTTGTGCGAAAAGGCCGCGCGCGAACATCCGGCCCTGCTCTGCCAACTTCTTGGTCTTGGGTCCGCGAACTGCAGCGAATCGCAGCAATGCTTCATCAAGGGTACCGTCGCTCCCTTCCAGGCACCGCGCCAGATGCCAGGCATCTTCCAATGCCTGACAGGCGCCCTGGCCCGAGGTAGGCAGCGGCGCGTGCGCCGCGTCTCCGACAAGCAGTACATTTGCTCGGCTCCATGTCTGCAGCGGCTCAAGGTCGTGCACGGCAATCAGTTGGATGGAGTGCGCCGGCGTGGCCTCGATGAGGCGGGCAACAGGCTCGGGCCATCCTGCAAAAATATCCATGACCTCTTTGCGCATATCCGTCGCGGGCGCCGCCTGAGGCAATGACCGCGCCTGCGCGGCCGCCCAGTACACCAGATTTTTCCGGATCGCGACGCAACCGAATCGATCGCCAGAACCCCAGTAATCCTGGATCCCGATCTCGCTCACCAGCGCCTCATTCCCCTGCGCAACGCCAATCCAGTTCACGAACCCCTGATAGATTGGCGCGTTGTCGCCTGCTACGAACCTGCGCGCCACCGAATCCATACGGCCATCGGCGCCGATCAGCAGATCTGGACGGATACTCTTCCCGTTCTCGAACCACGCCACGGCCCTCCCGCTGCCATCCAGCTCAATCGCTGCCGCTCGATACCCAAACTCCACCGGGATACCTGCCCGCGCGACATGCTCCAGCAGTACCGCCTGCAAATCCCGCCGCAGGATCGTATGGGTCGGGTATCCCATGATCTGGTCCAGCACCGTGATATCCAGGCCCCCCAGCGAGTCACCAGCGGGGTCTTTGCGGTGCACTGACAACGGCCGACCGCCCAAGGCCCCGACATCCTCCAACAGCCCCAACTCCTGCAGCACGAAGCCAGCGTTGGGCCAAAGTGTCACCCCAGCTCCCATCGTCGCCGGCCCGGACCGCCGCTCATATACGCGGAGGGTGTGTCCCTGCTTATGCAGGGCGAGCGCCACGCTCAATCCTGCGATTCCGCCACCAAGTATTCCAATTTCCATTCCGCTCACTCCTGTTCAATTCGCCCAGGCACGCCGTTGAAGGGCATCCATCGGACGGGAGTGCATCCTAGACCCTGCCAATTTTGCGAACTAGCATGCCTGCGTGAGCAACTTTCATACCCACAACGGGATAATCATGCGCAGTACCCTCGACCTGAATACCGTACGCGTCTACGTGGCCGTAGTAGATGAGCAGAGCTTTTCCGGCGCAGCGCGCCTGCTGGCCCTGCCATCGTCCAACGTCAGTCGTCACGTCGCCTCGTTGGAGCGAAGACTGGGAGTTCGCTTGCTGGAACGCAGCACCCGCCATCTGCGCATGACCGAAGCCGGGAGGCTGCTTTACGAACGCGCCAAACCGCTACTCGACACTTTGCTCTCCACGGAGGAGGAACTCGGCGCAGTACAGCGCGAATTGAAGGGGCCTCTCAGGATGTGCATGCCAAATGAAGCGCCACGGCTGCTGGCTCCGATCCTTGCCGAGTTCTGCAGTCTTCATCCCGGCATTGAGCTGGAATGCGACACGCGTCCAACCGGCCTGGAAGTGTTGCGGGAAGACATGGACCTCTCCATCGTCTTCCACCGCGGTCGTCAGGACGACAGCGCGTTTATCACCCGCGAACTGGCGACCTTGCCCAGCATTGTGGTTGCAGCGCCCGCACTACTTGCGCAGACAGGGATGCCGCGCCACGTGCGCGAACTCAAGTCCCTGCCTTGTATCACCACCTTGAGCGCTCTGAAGGGCCAGCCATGGCAGTTTCTCGACACTGCGGGCGAAATCGTGAAGGTGCCTGTCCGTAGCCGCTATCGCGTCAACAGTGGGGAACTAGCGGTGGCGGCCGCGCGTCAGGGTCTCGGCTTCGCAATCGTTGCCGCCTACCCATGCCAGGAAGATATTGCCGCGGGCCGATTGCAGGAAGTGCAGCTGGATCTGAACCCTGCTCCGCTGCAGTTGCTTGGCGCCTACAGTCACCGTCATTCGGTCACCGCGCGAGTTCGGGCGTTGCTGGAGTTCATGCAGGCTCGTTTGCAAGGGATCGGAGGCAATTCAAGTTGAATGGCAGATAGGTAGTGGAACATGAGCTCGCTCGGTTGCTTGTGCTCGGACGGATCATCTTCAGCACGAAGCTTCGCTCGAGCCTCATCCCGGGCCTCGCCAGCTTCTCTCAACGAGACCTCGGGGAGCACCGCGATCGCCAGCAGCTTCCCCTTTCCATACCAGCGGCACTTCATCCGCCAGTACCTGGCGCGGTTCGGCATCACGTACAGGCAACGGCCTGCCCCTGCCGCAAGCTTTTACGGCTTGCCCTTAGCCTTCACCCAAAAGAAGGCCACGCAGGAAGCCGAGCGGGAATGTCAGCGTCTGCTCCAGGCGAAGAAGGATCCCGATGACCGGCCGCGACCACTCCAAGTCTCCTGAGTGTGGGGCAACCATAGTTCGGTACGGCTTCTTTGGTTCCCGCTTCCATCTTGGTCTTTGCGGAGCTTCCTGTATCCACGTCGCTCGGAGCCAACTCTGGGGCAGCTTCATTACTACTGATACTGTCAATGACGACGAGTATGGAAAGTGGGTCCTTGCGCAGACCACGTCCGGCTAAGGTTTAGCCTCTCCAAGCGCGGCTTCGACCTTGAGAACGTACATATGGCCAACGAGTCCGCTGCCTTCCTCAAGGACATAGAGAACGCCCTGGTCGCCATGCACTGAGCCAATCCAGTCGACAGATCGGATGGTGGTGTCAGAGTTCAGTAGCACCAACCGGTTAACAGCACCAGGGCTTGCGGTGGTAACGATGGAGACTTCTGAGTGGCCATCGCTGCTCGAAAAAAAAGGTCGACCGACCTGCCATCGCGTGCAGCGGCGATTCCCTTTTCGCTGGAATAGATGCGTCTATCTTCGATTTTTTGCAATGCTCGTCCATGTGGGACTTCTACCCTTCTGGCTTCAAGGCCATTTGAAGCACGGTTCGGCCCGATTACTACGCCTGTCGAGAATCTATAGGTGGAGCCTCGGAAGCTCGTCAGATACTGGCCGCATGAGCTCGATATCTCCAGTGCCGATACTGGTGAAACGTAGTCGCTCACAATGCGAAAACTGCTTTTCACAGTTGAGGGCAACTCATCTTTACGAAAGATTTCAAGAATAAAGGTCGGATTGGCGCATTGCGCCGACGATGCCTGTTACACCGCCTCCGTCGGTGAGGCAGGCGCTATCAACAGAATGCAGGCTAAGAAAGCGTGGTATTTAGATCGAGCGGTGGGCAGAAGAGCCCATGGCGCCCAACTTTTCCACTTTGTCATCGCTCACACCCCTGGAAAATGGGCTTGCCGGGTTTGTCTGACTTGGGAGAGATTCATGGGAGTCTGCACCGCCTCTACCAGTATTGCCGCCGCTGGCCGGTCCAAAGCACCCATGCTGCCGTGCCTGGACTTCCATACGTAGTAAGTCGCATCGGAATTCCCAGCTCATGGCAGATATCCTCGACCTGCCTTCCAGCCTCAACCTGCTTCAACGTCGCAACGATCTTGCTCTCGGTGAACCTGCTCTTGCGCATCGGTGGTCTCCTTGGAGCTAGCTTGCCCGGAGACCTCTAAGAATGCTTGAATCAAATTTACGGGCAGGCGACAACCCAGGTGCACGGGGAGCGCAATCTGCACATCAATGCATTTCCACTTTCCATACGAATTTCAACACACTGCGCGTGGCTAGCGTCTCCGATCCTCGCCGCTTCGGCACGGCTAAGAGAGATCGGAGGTTTCACAGTGTTCAAGCAAGGTGGAGTTGCCATAGTTCGCGCATCTGCGGCCTCACTGAATACCTGTAATGCTGGCTCGCGAATAGATTGTCCCCGCACCGCATCGCTCGCCAAGACCCCGCGATACGACACCTACAATTTGATAGTCAGGCTGAAGCAACTCTCGGAGCTCGGATGCGCGGCCTTTTCCAGCATCCACCTTGATCTTTCGCCAACTAAACGGAACCAACGCAGGGCCGCCGCTATCACCATTGCAAGCATCGACACGACCGCTCATGTCCGCAGCTACAAACTCATTGAAGGGCAGACAACGATATCTCGACTGCTCCGAGGGACTCCCACAGTTTCGACTAGCAATCGTCACCACAGCAGCATCCCTGCGCCCGGAACTTCCGTCCTTCCTCAACCCGTAACCGATCACCGTCACCGCTGGCAGATCGTCCGGTAGTTGCTCCAGTATCCGTGGATAGTGGATAGCCACGTCGATCGCGGGAGGGCGCTGTAGCGTCAACCATGCCACATCAACTTTGGTTCGGTCCCTTGGACACTGCCCAGGTTCGCCCTGTAAAACAGAAATTCTGTCCATTGGCGCACGCCCCAGCGCGCCAATCCGGACCTCCGTTGGCGGAGCCCACCGCACAGGGGACGTTGAACTACATAAGCAATGCCTCGCAGTAAGAACTTTCGTTGGCTGCAGAAGCGATCCAGTGCATACCATCTCTTTGCCCCTCCACAGAGAGACAACGAAGTTCATTTCCACTTCGAACTCACCACCCACAATGGCCGGATCAAACGACTCGAGAGCAATTTTTGTATCGGCCAGCGGGTCTCCGAGGTTCTTCTCTCGCGACTCACGAATAGCCGCATTTTTCTTATACTCAGCCGATGAGAGAGCAGCATCTTCCGGCGAACCTCGCGCACCGGATTGATCGCCTGACGGAGGATCACCCTGACACCCGATAGAGAGCAGTGCCAAAGCCATCCATAGCAAGCACCGCCTCATGTAGGACTACACGCTCTGTTCGCACTCACCGCCGTTTGTAATCGCTGCAGTTCCTGGTCAGAGTACGGCACCTGCCTTGGATCCAGCTTATCTCCTGCCAGATTCGCAGTGTCCATCTGTTCAAGGAGCTTTGCCGCCTGCGTCCTGACTTCCATTGCCGCTTGCGTAGCTTCCGGCGACTCTGGGCCGGTGGTGTCGTTGGCACCAGCCAGCTTCCTGCATGCGGTCTTCAAGGCCGCCTCTACATTTTGGGCGGTGGTCAGCGCTGCGAAGTACTCTTTGTACTCAGTTGCCATTGTGGCTGCGGCACTACGCTCTGCAGCCTCGCTCTTACTTGGAATTATTGCCGTGCCCAAGGTCGTTGCCACCTCACTCTTGCGCGCAGCTAGGGCTTGGCCCAGCTTCGCCAAAGCAACGTTGCCATCGCGCGCCTCAGTGACATTCGCCCAGACAACGATTGCCTGATCGTCCTTTGTCGAAGGAAATGGCGCCCACGCGCTTGCCGTTGGTGGCAGCGACAAGAACACACCACCTTGCTGCTCCTCAGACCCTGCCGGTGTCGTTGCTCCCGAGGTCTCGCCTCCTGCATTAGTCCCTTTTGCTTCGGCCGAAGCAGCGCTTGTACCTCGAACTGTCATCGTGCGACCTGCAAATACAGTATCTATTCCATCGGGCCTTCCTGCTGCCAGCCGATACCAGGATAGGCGCGCTACGGACGCCGAACTATTCGTGAATCCAGTGGTCGCCTCATTGGCGGCAGAGGTAGGCGGCGCTACGTTGATGAACACAAGAAGATCACGCTGGGAAGCCGGCCTTCCATTGACTATCGATCGGTTCCAGCTCATTCGTGTGGGAACCAAAGCGTATGCAGTGGGCGGTTGATATTGATTCTGTGCAGCGCTTGGCTGTGGGAAGTAGCGGACCTCCACCTCTATCCACAAATGAGGTGCCTTCCCGTCTACTGTTTTCAATAACCCCTGCTTCTCAATCTGCCCCCAGAGTGCAGAACTGGAAATATCCGCAGGCGGACCTTTAGGGATACTGTTCCCGTTGAAGGCGAAATCCCCATATACCAGCTGCAGGCACGCAGGAAGTCGATAGTTGGGGCCCGCGCCGATAGCGGAGGCGCCATATCGCGAAACTACTTTCCGCTCACCTGCCTGCTTCAGCATCTCGCCGATCCAAGCGATTCCGGTATCTATCAAACCAGGTGCTAGTGCCTCAAATAGCGCTGTTCCCATTCCCCGGTCTGTTCCTTGCCGTTCTTCGACGCTGTAGTCCGACCAAAGGCACTGTTCCGTCGGCACGACACGCAACTCTGTAGTGCCGGGGATAGCATCGTTCTGCGCCGCCTGCGCAGAAGCAGAGGCCATCGCCAAAGCTATCGTTACGTATAGGTGTGAAAGACGCTTGCACATCGCCCATTTCCCCTTAAGTGTGCTTTCAGTAGTGAGAACCCGTTTTCAAACTAAGGACCACTCGATGTTCGACAGCGCGATGGAAGCACTTTCGCCCGCTGACTGCGGCGATCGTTTTTATCGTCTCTACCAAGCGAGGATATATTACTTAAACCGTTCCCCGCCCAGCTATGAGGCCTTAACACGACCGCCATGAAATCTTTATTTCAGAATTAGCATCTAAGGCCCGCCACCCGAGAGCAATAACGCTGCGCCCTATAGCTAAAATCGGAAATATATTTGGCAAAATCATCCAAATCTCGCTGCGCGTGCTTCGCCAACACTTGTATCTATCTACGAATCCAGCGCACATTCTTTTACGATTTTTAGCAAATTGTCGGCTTGAGGCGTCCTCGTTTCTTCAAATTAATCAGAAGTAGAGATCTTTTTATTGTGCCATTGCGAAGCCGACGGGGAAGAGGCCGCCCAGTGATCGATGTGACCATAAGTGGTTGCGACGTTGACTCCAGTCTTCAGTCATTCGACAAGTCCCGTCTGATGAGGTGAGTACGTATGAGTCCAGCACTACCGTCCGGAAGGTACAGCAGAAACGAGCGATTAAGGCGCCCCTCGTCTCCTTCCCGGCTGAATATGGCTCAACGCTACATCTGTCAATTGCTTAGCACCCATTGTGGGTACATCCTCCCTGCTGAACTCCATTTTCCGAAATGTACCCCCGCTTGTACCCCCAACGTCGCTGGATGTACGTGGACAAGCTCGAACCAAAACACACAAAAAACCCACATTTCTGCGGGCTTGATATGAATTCTGGGCTTGCCTGGACGCCATGGAGTCAGGCGATGGTGCTTATCTGACCCAAATAGTCGATACAACCATATGTTTTAAATACAATAAAAATAGATATCACATTCAAAATACCCCCATTTGTACCCCTTGATTGGTTGGATGCGGTCGGACTTACCTGGACAGCAGTGCCGTTTGTCGACGCTCACCTTAGTTGTAGATTTCCTGCTACATGGAACTGTCGCCCGGAGTCACGGGTGACTTCCGCTGCCGGCCAGAAGCGGACATCCGGCAGCCCTCAATAAACATCCATGATCTACTGCCAATCCGCTTTATCTCCGCTCAAACCGAGACCCTCGCGCGGATAGAGGATGAGCGCGGACTTCGCAGAAGGTACGCTTGGCGGAGTCTTGTTCTACCTAGGTGCAACTGCAAGATTGGGTTGTTGAAGCGTTGACCTACATCATGGCGCTTTCGCCAGTCGCGGGATCAAAGGGATGTAAACCAACGTGGCGACAAGCTCTACCAAGGTCTGAGTAACAATCACGGCGGGAATGATTGGCAAAGCTCCGGGCACAACTAGAGCCAGAGGCAACACCACCAGCGAGTTGCGGGTAGCTGCCGAGAACGCGATGGCCCTCTGGGCAGCGGCTGGTATGTTGAAACTTCTTGCTACGGCCAGGCCGACTAGGGGGGCGATAGCTGCGTAAATGAGATAGACCGGAAGCGCCGCAGCCACGGCTTGCAGTGCAGCCTCCAGCTGAGGAGTTACCGCGGCTATGACGATCAACAGGACTGCAGCTGTGGCTGGTACCGGAAGGGCGCCAGCAATTCGCTCGACCTCTTCCATACAGACGGATCTTCGGCCCAATCCCTGCAGAGTAGCAGCCAGCAATATTGGGATGACGATAAGAAAGCCAAAGGCATGCAGGAATGGACCTGGCCGAACCAGATCTGCGGCAGCCTGACCAAGAAAGATCTTAAGGTAGAGTGGCAGCAGAATCATCTGGACAATCAAGAGGATTGGAGTTGTTGCCAGCAACAGTGGAGCGTCCGACTTGCCAAGATGCGAGAAAGTAACCACATAGTCGATGCACGGACATAGAAGTACAAAGAGCATGGCGATGGCGATCAGCGGCTGCTCCGGGAACATCGGTACCATCAATGCAACTAGCAACGGGATTGCTATGAAATTGGTGACTAGCAAGGCAGCGACGAATCGCAAATTCCTCAAGGACGCTGCTATAGATGACAGCGGCACCTGCAGGAACGTCACGAAGAGCATCGCCCCCAAGGCCGGCGTGATGAGCACCTCCAGCCGTCCCGTCCCAGGGACCTTGAGAGCCAGAAGAAAACCCATGGCCATGGCGGCGAAGTAGATCGCCGTCTGGTGCCTTTCCATTTGCTCGCGCAGGTGATGCAGCTTCACTTATAAACCCCAGATCGTTCAGTCATTCGGCCACACCTGAGCATCTCGCCGTCATCGCTTTATCCGTTTCCCAGCTCGGGCAGAAGCGTGGGTTCTTGCACGCTTTACTCTTGCGGGCCGCGTATTCACTGCGTTTTCTCACGGATCAACGACTGATCGAGCAGGCCGGCCAGTGCACTGGGCAAAGAGTTTGATCGCTCTATCGCAGTGGATGCAGTGGCCGTTGCAGCAGTCACGCATCAGGAACGCAACTAGGTCGGACAGGGCTGCGAAGCTAGCACTGTAGATGATTGACCTGCCCGCACGGCGGCCCGCAACAAGGCCGCCATGCTCCAGTTCTTTGAGATGAAAGGACACCCTAGACGGGCTTGCATTTCCCAACTCGTGCGAAATAGATCCGGCGGACATTCCAGCCGGCCCGGCCACCACGAGCATTCGTATGATGCGCAGACGGTCTTGATGTGCAATTGCGCCAAATCCTCGCAGCGCTTCCGCCTCATTCATTTCAACTATTCATGTAATGATTAAATGTAAGGGTATCCACGCGCAAAATTGGTGTCAAACGCACTTCCTCTGACATCGTCAGATCGTCTGATCTGATCTCGTTGGTTGCGTGCTGTGCCGAGCTGGACGTTGGAATGGCACTGAAGTTCCTACAGGACAAGCCTGTCGAGATGCTCATCGCCCAGGACTATGCAGACGCCAAGGTGGCTGCCATCTGGGGTACAGCAACGTTCTACATCAACGGGAAGTCGCTGATGGCACTATCACCCACCGCGCTGCGCGCAGCGGTATCGAGCTGCGTGACCAATTCCGCGTGCCGATTCTAGATTGTCGGAAAAACGTTGTAGTTGATCCTGCATCACCCCGCAGCCAAAGGCATCGCGGAAAAGCAAACGTCTGAGGAATGTCGGAATGCGGCGATGAGGGCGGTTGTATCATCTAAATTCGCCTTGAATTCAGGTGTTTTTTCCATTCTTATCGTAGACAATGCAGCCACGGACGCCCTATGGAGCAGCGTTCATTTTCCGCCAGCATCTGGTCATTTCGCTCAATGCATCGAGGCACCTCCCCAGCCATCCGTCTTCTGCTCGCACTACTTATGGCGGTGTTTCTTGCCGTGCCATCGATCGAAACCATGGTGTGTGGTGATCAAGGGGAGGTGCATGCATTGCAGGAATCGTCGAAGCTATCTGACCCAAGAAAAGATAGCGTTTCCACGCACGGACACTGTCATCACGGTGGCGTGTGCCAAGTGCCCGTTGCGTTGACTATGGAAGATGTTGCGGCTGCATCTGAATCCCTTGCCTTGGTCTCCGCAGGCAACCTCCCATCGGACAGGCGCGACGGCTTGATCCGGCCTCCCAGGGGCTGACAGAACCCGTGTCGCTCGCCTGCTGAGCGACTGAACGGCGGCATCACCGCTGCACCCTCGGTAGTTCCCCAAGCTGTGCGAATGACACAGCGCAGCGATTCACGTCGTTGTGATGGGGAATTGTGGATGCGGAACCGCGTGTGCTTGTCGCCCCCATCGCACGCTTTCCTCCTGGGTATATCCATGGCCATCTTCCTGCTTTGGACGCATTACGCGCTCCGGGCCGCACTATCTGTTTTTCTGATTTATTCAGTCCCACCACGGCGAGTCTTGGCATGACCGGCTTACCGCGTTGGCGCAATCGTCCGGAAGTCGGTCAGATAGCGCTGATTCTCATTTCGTCGCTCTACTTCACGGCGGTGTTCAACAACGCATTCGCTCGATTCGTCATCGGTGCGGCAAACCAAGAGGGAGTTGCGCAGGCACTGGTTCTGGGCGCGGCACTGATCTTCATCACCGGCATTCATGTGGTGCTGTTCGCCGTTATCGGCTGGCGCTGGTCACTGAAGCCTATCCTTTTCGTATTGGTGCCTGCGTCCGCCGCGACGGCCTACTACGCAGACAACTACGGCATCGTTTTTGACGCCAGCATGCTGCGCAACGTGTTCAGGACAGACACGGCGGAAGCCAGTGAGCTGATGACGCTAGGCTTTGCGGGCGCGATGCTCCTGAAGAGTGCGCCTCCGTTGCTTGCGTTGCTATGGGTTCGCATTCGTCCTGCCCGCAGTCTGAAGCGATTATTGGCCGCGCGTCTGCTGCTGCTGATCGTAACCGTTGGCATCAGCGGCGGTGCGGTCCTCTCACAGTTCGATGATCTGTCCTCGCTCATGCGCAACAACAAATCCGCGCGTTACCTGATCACACCCGAGAACTACATCGTGTCCAGCATCCGCGTGCTCCAACAGGATCGCCGCGCTCAGCCCGGCCCCCTGGCCAAGGTGGCCGAGGATGCACAGATCGAGATGCATCCGGTAGGTTCGAAGCCCCATCTTTTAGTGATCGTGGTAGGTGAGACCGTCCGCGCGCAGAACTGGGGGCTGAACGGCTACGCACGGCAGACAACGCCGCAGCTGGCTAGGCGCAATGTGGTCAACTACGAAGACGTGACCGCCTGTGGATCTAACACAGAGGTCTCCGTGCCCTGCATGTTCTCCGTGTATGGAAGGCGAAATTATGACCGGGATAGGATCAGGCGCTCTGAGTCGCTACTGCATGTGCTGGAGCGTGCGGGCGTCAAGACGCTATGGCGCGATAACCAGTCTGGATGCAAAGGCGTCTGCGCAGACCTTGCGTTTGAATCCTACAGGGTCCCCCCCACGCATCCGCTGTGTACGGACCAGGCCTGCCGAGACGAAGTGATGCTCAGCGGACTACACGATGCCATTGACGACAATCCTGGGGACGTCGTGGTGGTTCTGCATCAGCTTGGAAACCACGGTCCGGCCTACTTCAAACGTTACGGTGAGGAATTTAGGACGTTCGTGCCGGACTGTCGCAGCGCTGATCTTGGAAAGTGCGTTAGAGAGGAGATCGTCAACGCCTACGACAACGCAATTGTCGCAACTGACGACTTTCTTGCAAAAACCGTTGACATGCTAGCGGCGGATTCGTCGCACGACACCGCCATGATCTACCTGTCGGATCACGGCGAGTCGCTAGGGGAAGCAAACCTCTACCTCCACGGACTTCCCTATGCGATCGCCCCATCCACACAGGTCAAGGTGCCAATGGTTGTGTGGCTGTCGGATGGCCTCCAGAAGAGCCGTGGAATCGATGCTGCATGTCTTCGGGAGCAGGCAACTAAACCCCTAAGTCATGACAACCTGTTTCATTCGGTGCTCGGGCTCATGCAAGTGCAGACCAGATCCAGGGACGAAGCATTGAATCTGTTTGGCCGATGCGAGAAGTCGCTTGACCGCGCCGAGAGATGAGTGGGAAGAGATCCCCACTGGCTGCAACCTTCACACATGACGGAAGAACAAGGAATAGACATGGCTGACACCTATGGACACCGACCTCGCGGCCCGCTCGGCGTGCTGAAGGCATTTCGATGGTCCATGCTGGGGATTCGCGCGGCTTGGCTGCACGAGTCCTCATTCCGCCTCGAGGCGGTTGTTCTGTTGTTGCTTACCCCCACAGCCTTCTGGGTAGCCGAAACTCCGGTCGAGTTCGTGCTGCTGCTGGGCTCGTTGCTGCTGGTCTTGGCGGCGGAACTGCTCAACTCCGCTGTTGAGGCTGTTATAGAGAGGTACGGGCCTGAACGCCACGAATTGGCCGGACGGGCCAAGGACATGGGCTCGGCCGCTGTGTTCATGATGCTCGTCAATGCGGTGTTGGCATGGGGTGTTATCGGGCTCATGTGAAGTGCATGTTCCAATCATTACGCTAGCTGGGGGCTGGTGGGTTCTGTAGCTGTCCAACGGGCGCTTAGATCTGAACCCGTGTCGCAACGGCCTCTATTGTTATTGTATCCATGCCCAAGCCATTGATAGCCTTCCCGAATGCGTAAAACTTCCCGGAAAATTGGGCTCTACCTGATGATGCTGCTGATGGCGGCGTTTGTGGTCGTGCCCATTTCCGACACACTGGCTTGCGCGCTTGAGTCGCACGCAACGGTGAGTGCTGCACAGGATGTTGCGAGTGATCCGGATGGGAAGGCAGGCCACGAGGTCCCAGCAGCCGGTTGCAGTCATGGCCACTGCCATCATTCCAATGCCAGTCTTCCTTTGGAAGCTGTGAGCCCTCCGCCGCAGGTGGTGTCGGCGGCATGGGACGCGTTTACTGACATCAACGCCTATGCCGTTGTACTTGATGGATTGACGCGTCCGCCCCAGGGCTGATCTGAGCTTGACCCGCGTAGTGCGGGATCTCGTTTCTTTTCACCTCTGGAAAACTCTAAATGTCGACCTCCACACGTCGGCCGCTTCAGGCGGCCGGGCTGTTCGTGGCTGTCCTGCTGGCGCTCGCGCCTGCGGGGCCTGCGTCAGCGCAAGCTTCGCCCTCCTATGACGACCTGCTGGTTCGTCTTGATCAGCTGTCGGGCACCATTCAAGGCGTTGCATTGTCTGAAGCCGCCGATGCCCGTGTTCAACAGGCTCGTGCGCTCAAGAATCCGACGCTCTCCTACGACCTCGAGAACACGCAGGGCACCGGCGCATATCGCGGCACCAGCAACGCCGATTCGATCATCACCTTGTCCCAACCGCTGGAGCTGTTCGGTCAGCGAGGTGCGCGTGTGCGTGCAGCGCAGAGCGAAGCCCAGGCCGCAGGGCTGCGTAGCGAATTGAGCCGGAGCGAAGTGGCCGCGCTCCTAGCAACGACCTATGCACAGGCCGAGAGCGCACTGAGACGCTATGAGCTCGCTAATGAAGCACTCCAGCTCATTCAGGACGACGCGGACGCCACCAGTGCCATGGTCCAACAGGGGCGGGAGCCCCAGCTCCGTGCCTTGCAAGCGCAGAGTGAAGTGTCCAATGCAAAGGCCGCGCTCGACGAAGCCCTGGCATCCAGGGATGCAGCCTTTGCGCGACTGGCAGGAGCAGCGCAGCTGGATGCATCCGTAAACGCCATCGGTGAAAGCCTGCTGGATCGTGCACCCCCGCTGCCCATGGGCGATACCCGTGCAGCATTGGCGGTCCGGATCGCCGAGGCCGAAGCGGCGACGGCGGGCAGGCTCGTGGACGTGGAACGCAAGCGCGCGCTTCCCGACCTGAGCGCAACCGTGGCACAGACAAACTTCCGCCTCGCAAACGAGCGTGCCTACAACATCGGAGTGAGTCTCTCGATCCCGCTCTTCGACCGGAACAGCGGCGGGATTCGCGCAGCATATGCCGAGCAGCGTGCTGCCGATGCTCGGCTCGAGCAACAGAAGCGCGAGAGTGAAGCCAATCGCCTTTCCGCGATCGCATCACTGAAGGCTTCCAACAGCAGAACGCGGGCTGCGGACGATAGCGTCACGGCCGGCGAGGAGGCCTACCGACTCGCCCGCATCGGGTTTGAAACAGGCCGCATCTCCCAGTTGGAGCTACGCAGCACCCGCTCGACCCTGATCGCTGCGCGCGCCTCTGCCGTAGACGCAAGACTGGCACGCGTCGCCGCCGAAATTGAACTTGCCCGTCTCGAAGGACGCGTCCCCTTTCTGGAGCAGAAATGAACAAGCCCCGTAACCCCATTCTCGTCGGCGCGCTGCTGCTGTCGGCCCTGGTTCTCACTGGTGGATTGACCGCCTGCAAGGGTTCCAGCGAAGCCCCCGCGACCGAAAAGGAAGCATCGGGAAAAGATGACGGCCATGGCCACCAGGAGGATAAAGGCGAAGGTGAGGGCAATACCAAGCCCGCCGACGCCCATGCCGGTGAGGAAGCTGGCGCACATGCAGAAGAAGAGGCCCCAGAGGGCGTGGTCAAGCTCACCGCAGACCAGATCAAGGCGTCTGGCGTGGGCGTGATGGCCGTAGGGCGGGGCGGTGGTGCTTCCACGCGCATTGCAGGACGCGTAGAGCCCTCCATTGGCGCGCGTGCATCGGTCGCGGCAACCGTCACCGGTCGCGTTGAACGTGTCCTGGTGGCACCGGGCTCCCAAGTGAAGGCCAACCAGACGCTTGCTGTCGTGGTTAGCGGTGACGCGGCTACATTCCGTGCAGCGGCAGTCTCGGCGGGAGCCGAGGCCGAAGTCGCCCGATTGGTGTATGGGCGCGATAAGGCGCTGGTGGAACAAGGCGTCGTTGCCCGCCAGGAGATGGAAACCTCGCGTGCGCGCTCGATCGCCGCTGAAGCGGCGGCTGCGGCGGCACGCGCCCAGGCGGCGGCCAATGGCTCGCCCGACAGTTCCGGCCGCGTGAGCATTACCAGCCCGGTGTCGGGCGTCGTCGGCAACGTGCAGGTTACGCCGGGCGGGGTTGTATCAGCGGGCAGTGTGGTCGCCGACGTTTCGAATCCCGACATGAACGAGCTGGTCTTCACTGCACCACCTGCACTGGCCTCACAGGTCGCCGCCGGTATGAAGCTGGAGGTGACCGCTCCGACGGGCGCGTTCCAGGCAGAGGTCACCGGTGTGGCCGCCGACATCCGTCAGCAGGGTGGCACCACGGTGATTCGTGCGAAGCCGCTGACCGCAGCGTTGCCGCCTGCAGGCTCACCGATTTCGGCGCTGGTGGTGGCCGACGGAGACGCCGATTCGCTCAGCGTACCGGCCGATGCCGTGCAGACAGTGAACGGTGCCAGCGTGGTGTTTATCGAAACCCCGGAAGGCTTCAAAGCCACGCCAGTGATGGTGGGACGTCGTGCCGGCGGCAGCGTCGAGATCGTCAACGGCCTCAAAGGCGACGAGCGCATCGTAGGCACCAATGCCTTTCTACTCAAGGCCGAACTGGCTAAGGGTGAAGCCGAGCACGGCCACTAAGGAATCCATACATGTTCACTATCATCATTGAATCAGCGGTCCGCTTCCGCTGGTTGGTGGTATTCCTCGCCGCAATGGTGGCCAGTTGGGGCCTCTTTCAGCTGAGCAAGCTGCCCATTGACGCGGTCCCGGACATCACCAACAGACAGGTGCAAATCAATTCGATCGCGCCCGCACTGACACCGGAGCAGATCGAGCGTCAGGTGACGTATCCACTTGAGACGGCATTGGCCGGCATTCCGGGCCTGAACACCACCCGCTCGCTGTCGCGCAACGGTTTCTCGCAGGTCACGGCGATCTTCACCGACCAGACCGACATCTATTTCGCGCGACAACAGGTTGCCGAGCGCATGCGCGAAGCAGCGGAAGACTTGCCGGAAGGTGTATCCCCGGTCCTTTCACCGGTGACTACCGGTCTGGGCGAGGTGCTGATGTGGACGGTCGACTTCACCGACTACGACCCGAAGAACCTGGCACCGAAGGGGCAAGCCGGCTGGCAGGAGGGCGAGGTTTACCTAACGCCAGAAGGCAACCGACTCACAACTGCAGAAGAGCGTGCCACCTACTTGCGCACCGTGCAGGATTGGATAATCGCCCCCCAAATGCGCTCCAGTCCAGGCCTTGCCGGCGTGGATACGGTGGGCGGCTATGTGAAGGAGTACGGCGTCCATCCGGATAGCGCACGTTTGGCTGCATACGGACTGGGATTGTCCGACCTCGTCCAAGCGCTTGAGCGGTCGAATGTGCAAGCTGGCGCAGGCTTTGTCCAACGCGCTGGCGAGGGCCTCGTGGTTCGTGCCGACGGTCTGGCGCTGACCACGGGCGACCTGGCGCAGGCCCCGGTGGCTACCAAGGACGGCGTGGTGATCCGTGTCGCCGACGTTGCCGATGTCGAGCTCAGTCGCGCTCCGCGTCTCGGTGCCGCCAGCCGCAACGGACACGAGGCCGTGCTGGGTACGGCGCTGATGATCGCTGGCGGCAACAGCCGCACCGTCGCTCAATCTGCTGCGGACCGGCTGATCGAGGTGAACAAGTCGCTTCCGCCAAACATTTTTGCCGTGCCCGTGCTGGACCGAAGCCAGCTCGTCAACTCAACCATCAAGACGGTTGCCAAGAACCTGACCGAGGGCGCACTGCTGGTCGTGGTGGTGTTGTTCCTGCTGCTGGGCAACCTGCGTGCCGCAACCATTACGGCATTGGTGATTCCGCTGTCGTTCCTGTTTGCCGTGATCGGCATGAACCGGTTCGGGATCAGCGGAAACCTGATGAGCCTGGGTGCGTTGGACTTCGGCATCCTTGTGGACGGTGCGGTCATCGTCATTGAATCCACGCTGTTGATGCTGGGTCAGCGCCGCGCCGAACTGGGCAGGCCACTGACTACCACGGAGCGGATGAAGGTGGCAACGGAATCGGCCAAAAAGATGGCGCGCCCTGCGGCTTTCGGCCAGTTGATTATTCTGCTGGTCTTCCTGCCGATCATGACGTTGGAAGGTGTCGAAGGAAAAACCTTCCAGCCAATGGCAGCTACCTTCATGCTGGCGCTGCTGGGCGCGTTCATTTTCTCCTTTACCCTGGTGCCGGCACTGACCGCCCTCTGGGTGCGCGAGCCGAAGATGAAGCCGGGCGAGGAGCTCCATCACGGCGAGCACGAGACCAAACTCATCAAGGTGCTGCGCACTCGGATCGAGCCTGTGATTGAGCGGGCTGTCGCCATGCCGCGCGTCGTGTTGGGTGGCGCCGTGCTCACCCTGGCTGTGGGTGTGACCTCCTTCATGATGTTGGGCCGTGAATTCATGCCTACGCTGGATGAGGGCAACCTGGCCATGCAGGCGCTGCGAGTTCCTTCGACCTCGTTGGAGCAGTCACTGGCCATGCAGTTGGCACTGGAGAAAGCCATTGCCAAGGAGCCGGAAGTGGAGACGGTGTTCTCCCGGACAGGTACCGCGGAGGCGGCCATCGACCCGATGCCCACCAACATATCCGACAGCGTGATCGTGCTAAAGCCCAGAAGCGCATGGCCGGATCCGAAACTTTCGAAGGATGAGCTCGTCGGTCGGTTCGAGTCCGTGGCCTCGAAGCAGCTCGGCAACAGCTTCGAATTCAGCCAACCCATTGAACTGCGCTTCAACGAGCTCATCTCTGGTGTGCGCACCGACCTTGCCGTGATGATTTACGGTGATGACTTCGGTGAGCTGCAGAAGGTTGCAGACCAGGTGGCGCTCAAGCTGCGTAGCGTCCAAGGCTCGGCGGATGTACGGGTCGAGCAGATCTCCGGCCTGCCAACCCTGAACGTCAAGATCGACCATCTTGCAGCTGCGCAGTACGGGTTGACGGCGGCCGATGTGAGCGACGCTCTGTCGACTGGCATCGGCGGCACTGCTGCCGGAAAGATCTTCGAGGGTGACCGCCGCTTTGACGTGGTGGTGCGCTTGGATGACGCCGCCCGCAATAATCCGGATCAGCTCAGCTCGTTGCCCATTGCCACACCCTCCGGTGCGGTAATACCGCTTTCGTCAGTCGCCCGGATCACCATAAGCGAAGGCCCCAATCAGATCAGTCGCAACAACGGCAGCCGTCGCGTCGTGGTGCAAGCAAACGTCCGTGGGCGTGACCTAGGCGGGTTTGTTGGCGAAGCGCAGACGGCGGTAGCGGACGTGAAGCTGCCTGCAGGTTCCTATCTCACTTGGGGCGGGCAGTTCGAGAACCTGCAGCGGGCAGAGAAGCGACTGGCGGCGGTGGTTCCGGTTGTCTTCCTGTTGATTGGTGCACTGCTGTTCATGGCGCTCCGTAGCGCCAAGGAAGCCATTCTAGTGTTCAGCTGCGTACCGCTGGCGTTGGTGGGCGGCATCCTGGCTTTGTTGCTGAGGGGGATGCCGTTCTCGGTGTCTGCCGCCGTGGGGTTCATTGCGGTGTCCGGCGTTGCCACGCTGAACGGCCTGGTGCTGATGCAGGCCATCCGGGAACGGCTTGATGCAGGTGATGCACCACTGGTGGCGTCTCTCAACGGGGCAGCGAGTCGTATCCGCGCCGTCCTCACCACTGCGCTGGTGGCCATTGTCGGCTTCATTCCCATGGCCATCGCCAGCGGTTCGGGTGCAGAGGTCCAAAAGCCGCTCGCTACCGTCGTTATTGGTGGCTTGCTTACCGCGACCATTCTCACGTTGCTGGTGCTTCCCACCTTTGCTGGCCGCATAGCCAAGCCAAGCACCGCTGTCGTAGGAAAGGACAAAGATCACTGATTAGCTGACACCGTGCTCGGGCGCAGAATCTGCTGCGCCCGAGCCTTGAATGCTCAGATCACAATCGGAGAATAGAGATGAGCCAAGCAACAGAAAGTGGCGCATCCCCGAATAAGGGAGACGCCCATTCCCACGATGGCCTGCTTGGAGCCAATGCAGAGCTGATGTTCGCCATAATCTGCGGGCTACTGCTCGTGACCGGCTTCATAATTGAGAAATCGGGTGCGTTCAGGATCGCATGGATCCCTACGGCGTTGTACATGCTTGCCTACGTGTTCGGTGGATGGTTCACCCTGCGCGAAGCAATAGAGAACATTCGACAGAAGCGTTTCGAGATCGATACGCTCATGTTGGTGGCAGCAGCAGGTGCCGCCACCCTCGGAGCCTGGGCAGAGGGCGCATTGCTGCTATTCCTCTTCAGCCTGGGTCATTCGCTGGAGAACTACGCTATGGGGCGCGCCAAGCGCGCCATCGAGGCCCTCGCCAAACTGGCACCGGAGACCGCCCTGGTGGTGAAGGAGGGCGGACCTGTGGAGGTGCCGGTCGCCGCGCTGCAGATCGGTGACATCGTGCTGGTAAGAGCGAATGATCGGTTGCCTGCTGATGGCTTCGTGGTCAAGGGATCCAGCAACGTCAACCAGGCACCGGTGACAGGTGAGAGCATCCCGGTGGACAAACATCCCGTATCTGACGCCGAAGAAGCGAGGCGCCGTCCCGACGCAGTCGACATGGCGTCGAGAGCGTTTGCCGGAACCATCAACGGCTCCGGATCGTTGGAGGTAGAGGTTACCCGGCGCTCTACGGAATCCGCGCTTGCACGCGTGGTCAAGATGGTCAGCGAGGCTGAGACACGAAAATCACCCACTCAACGCCTTACGGACAAGTTTGAGCGCATCTTCGTTCCCTGCGTTCTGGTGCTTGCCAGCGTTCTACTGTTCTCTTGGGTGGTGATAGATGAGCCGTTCCGTGACAGCTTCTACCGGTCCATGGCGGTGCTGGTTGCTGCCAGCCCGTGCGCACTGGCCATTGCCACCCCCAGTGCTGTTTTAGCCGGCATTGCACGCGCGGCGCGTAGCGGGGTGCTGATCAAGGGCGGTGCGCCGCTTGAGGAGCTTGGCATGGTCACGACAATCGCCTTCGACAAGACCGGCACCCTGACCGAGGGCAAGCCCCGCGTGACCGACATTGTTGTGACAGAGGGCGTAACCGAGAGAGAGTTACTAGAGGTCAGCGTCGCTGTGGAGGCGCTGAGTGACCATCCGTTGGCGGCCGCCATCGTAGCTGATGGGAAGACACGTCTTTCCGAGTCGGTCACGTTGGTGGCCAATGCATTCGAGAATCTCGCCGGACGAGGAGTGCGTGCGGATGTTGGTGGGCAGACTGCCTGGATCGGGAAGATGGAAATGTTTGGGGCTGACGGGGTTCCGGCTTTGGGCCCGTCCGCCAAAGAAGGCATCGATGTGCTGCGCAGTCGCGGGCGAACGACGATGGCGGTGCGGCTCGGCGATAGGGATCTGGGCGTCATCGGCTTAATGGACACTCCGCGGGCAGAGGCACGCCAAGCGCTGGACAAGTTGCGTGGTCTGGGCGTGAGCCAGATGATCATGATCTCCGGTGATCACCAACTCGTCGCGCAGTCCGTAGGCAGAGACGTCGGGGTAGATGAAGCGTGGGGCAACCTCATGCCGGACGACAAGGTCTCCGCCATACGGAAGATAAAGGCAAGTCAGAGGATTGCAATGGTTGGCGATGGCGTCAATGACGCACCCGCCATGGCCAGCGCCAATGTGGGTATCGCGATGGGCGCGGCTTCGTCCGATGTCGCCCTGGAAACGGCGGATGTTGCTCTCATGTCAGAGGACCTGCGGCAGGTCGCTTTTTCCGTGGCGCTCAGTCGACGTACCAAAAATGTTATTCGCCAGAATCTTTACGTGAGCCTAGGCGTGGTGGCTTTGCTCGTGCCTGCCACGGTCATGGGTTTGGGCATAGGCCCCGCCGTTGCGGTGCATGAGGGGACCACGCTGTTGGTGGTAGTCAATGCACTTAGGTTGCTTGGATTCCGGGAATCCTAATCGTGGAAATTCTGTTGATTGACAGTGACCGACAAGTCGTCCGGAACGTACTTGCCGAGATCGAAGCGAAGCATCACAGCGTGGACGTTGCGCTGGATGGTGTGACAGGCCTGCACTTAGCCTTGTCCAACAACTACGACGTTGTCGTCGTGGGATGGGAACTCCCTCGCGTCAGCGGGCTGGACGTGGTGAGAAGTCTGCGGAGGGAGCACAACTCGTCTGTTCCGGTACTCATGCTGGCGAGTAGGTCCGATCTCGCTAGCAAGATCAATGCATTTCGGTCAGGCACGGATGACTACCTCACCAAACCCTTCGAACTGCTTGAGCTTGAGGTTCGCTTGGAGGCATTGGTCGCCCGCTCTCGCGGAAGAGTGGGGATGCGTCAACTCACGGTGGGCAACTTGACCATGGACCTGACGACGCTAGAGGTGTTCCGTGCAGGGAGGCGACTTCATCTCTACCCGGCCTCCTGGAAGCTTCTGCAAGTTCTGATGCGGGAGAGTCCAGGAGCAGTGTCTAGGGAGCAACTCGAATACGCAGTCTGGGGTCACCAGCCGCCTGACCGTGACCTGCTCCGTTCGCAAATATCGAGTCTGCGTAAGATTGTTGACGGGCCATGCGAAGAGAAGTTGATCCATACGTTGCCGCGTTTTGGCTACAGGCTCTCCATCCAGTCCTCAATCGAGGCACGAGCTGTGCTGATGGAGGGGCTCAGTCGAAGTGAATAAGCGGATTCTCGTCACCCCTGAAGGTGGGATCCAGTCGCCAGCTGTTCGCACTCGAGGGCGGTCATGAAGGGCAGTTACCGAGCGGGCGTCCCATTGGCTGCATTCGTCGCCGCATCTGTGTGGGGCATGCTGGCAATGCAGCCATTAGCACCCAATCCGCACGAATCGATGATGTGGATTCCTGCCACTGTCGCAGGCGGGAGCTTGGTCATGGCGTGGGTCGCTGCAGTCATTGTAGACCGTGCGGCGGCTTCGACGTCCCCCCGGTTTTGAGTAGCACGGCGAATTGGAGTCCAATCCCACCTGACCAGGAGATTGGACGTGAAGAAACGCTTTTCCGAAGAACAGATCATCGGTTTCCTGC
>NZ_JBRRDY010000016.1:0-96517 GCF_056759935.1 Stenotrophomonas sp. STEN035 | reverse complement strand
ATGCTCGGCAGAGGCTCTACCGATAATGCCCCAGCCGAGCATGGCTCGGCACTACAGGTATGGCCAACGCTCCAGCCGAGCGTGGCTCGGCTCTACAGGTGTGGCCTCAGCCGCCTGGCTTGGCGGTCTCTATGACTACGCCCATCTGCTTGCCGGCTTCGGCCAGTTTGACCTTCTTGCCGTCGCTGCGGGCGATCAGGTAATCCGCCGCTACCCAGCCGCTCCTGCCGTCTGCACGCACATTGCACCATTGCAGGTCGGCCAGGCAGCGCTGCACTTCCACCGTGGTGCCCACCGGCAATACCGCCAGGCGTTCTGCACGCTGATCCGGCGCGCTGCGCAGATTCAAGCCATTGCTGACCTGGGCGTCAGGTTCATTGATGCGCGGTTGGAACCACAGCACGGCGCCGATGATGGCCGCGCAGGCTGCGATGCGGGTGATTAGCCGGGGCATGGCGTCAAACTTGGGGAATACGTGGCCCAAGCTTGACCCTCATCGCCGCGGCTGACCAGCCCCGGCCGTGGCCGCTGTTCAGGCAGTCATGCCGCTATGCCGCAGCAAGGCGTCAATCTGCGGTTCACGACCACGAAAGGCACGGAAGTTCTCAGCCGCGCTGCGACTTCCGCCGCGTGACAGCACTTCATCGCGGAAACGCTTGCCAGTTTCGGCCAAAGCACCCGGTGCTTCTTCGAACGCAGCATAGGCGTCGGCGCTGAGCACTTCGGCCCACTTGTAGCTGTAATAACCGGCCGCATAGCCGCCAGCAAAGATATGGCTGAACTGATTGGCGAAGCGGTTCCAGGCCGGCGGGATGTTCACCGCCACTTCGCCGCGCACGCGTTCCAGCAGCTGCAGCACGCTTTCCTGTTCAGGCTGGTACTGGCTGTGCAGCAGCATGTCAAACAGGCCGAACTCCAACTGGCGCACGGTGAACATGCCGCTCTGGAAGTTCTTCGCCGCCAGCATCTTGTCGAACAGTTCGCGCGGCAACGGCGCGCCGGTATCGACATGCGCGGTCATCGCTTCCACCTGCTCCCACTCCCAGCAGAAGTTCTCCATGAACTGGCTGGGCAGTTCCACTGCATCCCATTCCACGCCATTGATGCCGGCCACCGCCAGCTCCCCAATGCGGGTCAGCAACTGATGCAGGCCGTGGCCCATTTCGTGGAAGACAGTGGTGACTTCATCATGGCTGAAGGTCGCCGGCTTGCCGTCATTGCCGCGGCCGAAATTGCAGACCAGATAGACCAGCGGCGTCTGCACGCCAGCGGTGGTGACGCGGCGGTTGCGGCAATCGTCCATCCACGCACCACCGCGCTTGCCTTCGCGTGCGTACAGGTCCATGTAGAACTGGCCAACCAGCGCGCCATCGGCATCCACCAGTCGATAGAAACGCACGTCTTCGTGCCAGACCGGCGCGCTGTCCTGTTCCACCTTGAGCCCGTACAGGCGCTCGATCACACCGAACAGGCCGGCCAGCACCTTGGGCTCGGTGAAGTACTGCTTCACCTCCTGCTCGGAGTAGCTGTAACGCGCCTGCTTGAGCTTCTCGGCCACATAGGCGAGATCCCAGGCCTGCAGTTCGTCCATGCCCAGTTCGTCGCGGGCGAAAGCTTCCAGCTCGGCGCGGTCGCGCTGCGCATACGGCTTGGCGCGTGCAGCCAGATCGCGCAGGAAGCTCAGCACCTGCGGTGCGTCGCTGGCCATCTTGGTGGCGATGGAGTATTCGGCGTAGTTGTCGAAACCCAGCAGTGCAGCAAGTTCATTGCGCACGGCGAGAATGCGATCGATGTTGCCAGTGTTGTCCAGCGCCGCATCGCCGAACTCCGATGCACGCATCGCATGGGCGCGATACAGCTGCTCGCGCAGCGCGCGGTTG
Source organism: Stenotrophomonas sp. STEN035 (assembly GCF_056759935.1). Taxonomy (NCBI): domain Bacteria; kingdom Pseudomonadati; phylum Pseudomonadota; class Gammaproteobacteria; order Lysobacterales; family Lysobacteraceae; genus Stenotrophomonas; species Stenotrophomonas sp. STEN035. The sequence goes on along the minus strand of NZ_JBRRDY010000016.1, from coordinate 94,637 downwards.
TCGGCATAGGTCTGCACCGGCAGATAGCACGGCATCTGCAGGGTCAGCTTGTAACCTTCGCGGCCATCCTTCTGTGCGGCAGCGCGGGCGCTGGCGATCACGTCATCGGGCAGGCCCAGCAGGTCGTCGGCTACATCCACGTACAAGGCGAATGCATCACCGGCATCCAGCACGTTCTGCGAGAACTTCGCCTGCAGGCCGGACAGCTCTTCCTGCAACTCGGCGAAACGCGCCTTGCCGGCGTCGTCGAGCTCGGCACCACCGAGACGGAAGTCGCGCAGTGCATTTTCCACCGCCTTGCGCTGTGCTTCGTCGTAACTGGCCGCTGCCGGCGCGGCGGCCAGCAGCTTGTACTGCGCGTACAGCGCCGGGTTCTGCGCGACCGAGCTGCCAAAGCGGCTGATCTTCGGCAGGTTGGCGTTGTAGACCTCGCGCAGCTCCGGCGTGTTGACCACCGCCTGCAGGTGCGAAACCTGGCCCCAGGCGCGATACAGCCGCTCGGTAGCATCGTCCAGCGGCACCACGAAATTCTCCCAGCTCACCGGCGCCACGGCTTCGGCGGCTTTCACCGCGGCTTCGGCCTCGGCCAGCAACGTATCGACGGCCGGGGTGACGTGTTCAGCACGGATCGCGTCGAAACGCGGCAGGCCGGAGAAATCGAGCAGGGGATTGGTGGTGTTCACAACATTCCTTCAAACAGTTCCGGCTGCGCCGGCATCAAACCTGATATGGCGACGCTTCCAGCCAGGCACAAGGCAGGGCCGGCATGCCCTGCCCGGCCACGGCCGTGGCCACCACCGCATCGGCGCCGACCACGTCGATGCTCTGCTGGCTATACCAGTCGGGGTTGTAATAGCTGTGCGCGTAGCGTTCGCCGGCATCGCAGAGGATGCTGACGATGGAGCCATCACGGCCGGCAGCACGCATCTGCTGGGCGGCGTACAGCACGCCGATGAAGTTGGTGCCGGTGGAACCGCCGACGCGACGTCCGAGGGTCGCGCTGACATGGCGCATCGCAGCCAGGCTCAGCGCATCACTCACCTTCACCATCGCGTCAACGCAGGTCGGGATGAAGCTGCGCTCCACGCGCGGACGGCCAATGCCTTCCACACGCGACCCGCCTTCGCAGGTCATGTCACGCCAGTCGCGGCCCTCCAGCGCGGCGCTGTAGCCGTCATAGAAGATCGACACTTCCGGGTCGGCACAGAGGATGCGGGTGTCGTGGCGGCGGTAGCTGACGTAACGGCCCAGCGTGGCGGCGGTGCCACCGGTGCCGGGGCTGCAGACGATCCATTCCGGCACCGGATGCGGCTCCTCGGCCATCTGCTTGAAGATGGACTCGGCGATATTGTTGTTGGCGCGCCAGTCGGTGGCGCGCTCGGCGTAGGTGAACTGGTCCATGAAGTGGCCGCCGGTCTCGCGCGCCAATCGTTCGGATTCGCAGTTCAGGTCGCAGGCGCGTTGCACCAGATGGCAGCGGCCGCCATGGAATTCGATGGCGGCGATCTTCTCCGGCGAGGTGCTGGCCGGAATCACCGCAATGAATGGCAGGCCCAGCAGGCGTGCGAAGTAGGCCTCGGACACCGCGGTGGAACCGCTGGATGCCTCGATCACCGGGCAACCCTCGCGCAACCAACCATTGGCCAGCGCGTACAGGAACAGCGAGCGGGCAAGCCGGTGCTTGAGACTACCGGTCGGGTGACTGGATTCATCCTTCAGATAGACATCGATACCGGGGAAGCCCGGCAGGTCGATGGGAATCAGATGGGTATCGGCCGAACGGTTGTAGTCGGCTTCAATCTTGTGGATGGCCGCCGCCACCCAATCACGCTGGGACATGGATCGCCACTTCTTGGTGAATGCTGGGGTGGATTCTACTTGGTTGGGTTGTGGGGGCGGAGGCTGGGGCTGGGGCTGTGGCTGTGGCTGTGGCTGTGGCCGTGGCCTTTGCCCTTGCCCCTGTGCCGTCATTCCCGCGAAGGCGGGAATCGCTCCGGCTCCGGCTTTGGATCCGGCTTCGGCCTTTCTCCCACGAGCAAGCAAAAGCCAGAACCAGAGCGATTCCCGCCTTCGCGGGAATGACGATCTGAAAGGTTTCCGGGTTGAAAACCATTCAGCCCAGCCCGTACTCAGGAATGTTATGGTTCAGCCTCGCTTCCAACCGTAAAGCCCGTGCCGCGCATCCTGCTGCCCCTGCTGCTATGCCTGACCCTGATCGCTGGTGCGGTCGGTTCGGTGTGGTCTGCGACGGCGATGGCCATGCCGATGCAGGCAATGACGATGGAAATGGAAGCCGGTGACAGCGCGCACGACTGCTGCCACGAGCAGGAAGCCAATCTGCAGTGTGATACCGGCGACGCCGACAAGGCGCCTTCTCCCTGTGCCAGCGGTGACAGCTGCGACTGTAAGCAGCACTGCAACATGCTGCCCAGCGTCTCAATGACGCGGCTTGCTCCTATGCGCCATGCCTTGGCGCCAATGCCAGCACTCCCCTCTCGCGACGACGTGGCCCCGGGCCAGCTCAACCGTCCTCCCATCGCCTGATTCCCGCGCCTTCTGGCGTCCGCAGATATCTGTGCCAAGGCCATCGCCCTGGTGCACCCTTGATCTGTTCAGGACATGCAGCAACGCATCGTGATGCGGCTGTGTGACCGGGAGTTCCACATGTCTTCTGATTTCCTTTCCGATTCGCGCTCGGTACTGTCGCGACGTCGTTTCGTGCAGGGCCTGGCGATTGGCGGCGTGGTCGCCGGTGCCGGCCTCGCCCGCATCCCACAGGCCTTCGCCGCCGGCAGCGCCATGGCGGTGCCGCCGGTTGAGCTGCGCGGTACCGAGCTGAGCCTTGCCATCGGCCGCTCGGCGGTCAACTTCACCGGCCGTACCCGCCCCGCCATCACCGTCAATGGCTCCTTGCCGGCACCGATCCTGCGCCTGCGTGAGGGCGACACCGTCAACCTGCGCGTGGCCAATACGCTCACCGACGAGATCACCTCCATCCATTGGCACGGCATCCTGCTGCCGGCCAACATGGACGGCGTGCCTGGGCTTAGCTTCAACGGCATTGCGCCGGGCGAGGCCTACCAGTACCGGTTCCAGCTCAAGCAGTCCGGCACCTACTGGTACCACAGCCATTCGCTGTTCCAGGAACAGGCCGGTCTGTACGGCGCGCTGATCGTCGATCCGCTGGCACCGCCGCCGTACCACTTCGACCGCGAACACGTGGTCATGCTCTCGGACTGGACCGACATCGATCCGGATGCGCTGTTCCGGCGCATGAAGAAGATGCCAATGCATGACAATACCTACCAGCGCACGGTCGGTGACTTCATGCGCGACGCACGCAAGGATGGCCTGCGTGAGACGCTCAGTGACCGCGGGATGTGGGGCCGGATGCGGATGACGCCCTCCGACCTGTCCGACATCAATGCCCACACCTACACCTATCTGATGAACGGCACCGCCCCGGCCGGCAACTGGACCGGCCTGTTCCGCAGTGGCGAGAAAGTGCTGCTGCGTTTCATCAACGGCGCCTCCATGACCTACTTCGATGTGCGCATCCCCGGCCTGAAGATGACCGTGGTCGCCGCCGATGGCCAGTACATCCATCCGGTCAGCATCGACGAGTTCCGCATTGCCCCGGCCGAGACCTTCGACGTCATCGTCGAACCAACCGGCCAGGATGCCTTCACCCTGTTTGCGCAGGACATGGGCCGCACCGGCTACGCCTGCGGCACGCTGGCAACGCGGCAGGGCCTGCAGGCACCGATTCCGCAGATCGATCCGCGTCCGCTGCTGACCATGAGCGACATGGGCCACGACATGGGCAGCCATGGCGACCACGGTGCCGGCATGGAAGGTGGTTGCGGCGCCAATATGGGTGCCAAGGGCATGGAAGGCGGCTGCGGTGCAGCGATGGGCCACGGTGCCCATGGCGGCTCCGACAAGTCACCCAAGCACAAGCCCAGCGAAGCCGGCAACCCGCTGATCGACATGCAGACCGCGGCCACCGAGCCCAAGCTCGACGACCCCGGCATCGGCCTGCGCGACAACGGCCGCAAGGTGCTGACCTATGGCGCGATGCGTTCACTGTTCGAGGACCCGGATGGACGCGAGCCGGGCCGCGAGATCGAACTGCATCTCACCGGTCACATGGAAAAGTTTGCCTGGAACTTCGACGGCATCCCGTTTGCCGGCGCCGAGCCCATCAAGTTGAACTATGGCGAGCGCATGCGCATCGTGCTGGTCAACGACACGATGATGCAGCACCCGATCCACCTGCACGGTGTATGGAGCGACCTGGAGAACGCCGACGGCGAATTCCAGCTGCGCAAGCACACCATCGACATGCCGCCAGGCACACGCCGCAGCTACCGCGTGCGCGCGGATGCGCTGGGCCGTTGGGCCTTCCACTGCCATCTGCTGTACCACATGGAAGCGGGCATGATGCGCGAAGTGAGGATCGACGCATGAAGACTTTTTCTCACTCGCTGTTGTTCATCGCCCTGGCAGCCAGCGGCAGCGCCTTCGCGCAGGACCCGCATGCGGGCCACGCCGGGCACGCCGCTGAAGCAAAGCCGGTAGTTGATCCGCATGCCGGGCACAACATGCCCACGGCAAAGCCGGCCGATCCGCATGCTGCGCATCGTGGTCATGGCGGCAAAGCCAAGGCTGCTGATCCACATGCAGGCCATGCCATGCCCAAGGCGGAAGACCATTCCAGCCACGGCACGGCGGCTGATCCGCACGCGGGGCATGCAATGCCCGCCGATCCGCATGCCGGCCATGCAATGCCGGCCGATCCGCATGCGGGTCACAACATGCAGGGCAGCAGCGCCAGCGACGCGCCGCGCGAGCCGATCCCAACGCCGACCAAGCAGGACTTCGACGACGCCTTCCCGGTGTTGAAGCCACATGCAATGGAGCATGCACCGTCGTTCAACAGCCTGGTGGTGTTCGATCACCTGGAAGCCTGGGACAACGCCCACGGCAGCGGCCAGGCCTGGGGCATCGACTCCTGGTTCGGCAACGACATCAACCGCCTGTGGATCCGCAGCGAAGGCGAGCGCAGCGAGAACGCGCTCGGCGACTGGTCGGTGGATGCGCTGTACGGGCATTCGATCTCGCCGTGGTGGGACGTGGTCGCCGGTGCACGGCATGACAACAGCCGCGAATCCCCGGATCTGACCCGCGCGGCCTTCGGCCTGCAGGGCATGTCGCCGTACAAGTTCGAAGTCTCGGCGATGGCCTACATCGGTGGACCGCGCAAGGCCGAGCTGGCCTTCGAGGTCGAATACGACGTACTGCTGACCAACCGGTTGATTCTGCAGCCGGTGGTGGAAGCCAGCATCGTTGCCGATGACGATCCGCGCCGTGGCGTGGGCAAGGGCCTGAGCAGCGTGGAAGCAGGCCTGCGCCTGCGCTACGAGTTCACCCGCAAGTTCGCACCGTATGTGGGCTTTGTGCACGAACGCGTGTTCGGCAATACCGCTGATATGCACCGTGATGCCGGCGAAGGCGTGAGTGAATCGCGCTGGGTTGCCGGCGTGCGCTTCTGGTTCTGATTCGTCGGGATGGCGTCGTATGCCGGCGCCATCCCCACTCTCCCAACAAGGAATACATTCGATGAAGTTCTTTATTCAAGCCGCAATGATCGGCGCGATCACCCTTGCCTCGGTTTCCATCGCGCAGGCCCAGCACGCCGGCCATGAGCATCACGCACCGGCGGCAAAGCCTGCTGCAAAGGCACCGCAGGCTGATGCCGCGGCAACGTTCAAGCGTTTCGATGCCAACAAGGATGGCTTCATCAGCCGCGAGGAGCTGCCCAGCGGTCACCCGCTGCTGCCGCACTTCGGCATGAGCGATGGCAACCGTGATGGCAAGCTCGACGCCAAGGAATTCGAGCGCGGCCTGTCGATGCTGTGACGCCCTACTGCCGCACTGGCCTCCGGCCTGTGCGGCAAACTGTCCAAGGAATCTAGATCATGAAAATGCGTTCAAAGTCGATGTTCTCGCTGCTGGTGCTGGCTGCCGGCACCTTGTTGATCAGCGCCTGCAATGCCAGTCCGTCGACTGCTGCTGTGGCAGCCGCAACGGCTGCTGCGACACCTGCGAAAGCGGTTGAAGCTGCGCCGGCCACCAGGGCCTTGCCGTTGGTGGTTGTGCACAAGGACCCGAACTGCGGCTGCTGTGGTGGCTGGGCCGAGCATATGCAGGCCGCCGGCTTCCCAGTGCAGCTCAATGACACCAGCGACATGATGGCGGTCAAGCAACGCTTGGGAATCGGTGACGGCATGATGTCCTGCCACACCTCCGAGATCGACGGCTATGTGGTGGAAGGCCATGTCCCGGTGGAAGACATCAAGAAGTTGCTGGCCGAGCGCCCGCAGGCGCGTGGACTGGTGTTGCCGGGCATGCCGGTTGGTACGCCGGGCATGGAATCGCCGGATGGCTATCGCCAGGCGTTCACGGTTGCCTTGTTGGGCAATGATGGTTCGTTGAGCGAGTTCTCAAAGCACGAGTGATCTGCTTAAGCCCCTCTCCCGCTTGCGGGGTGAGATGGGCAGCTTGCGAACCACTGGTTCGCTGCCCGTCGAACGCCCTTGCGCCAGCGCAAGGGCCGGGGCGCGGAGCGGGGGTTGGGGTGAGGGGAAGCTTTTAGCTAAGCAAAGTCAAAAGCTCCCCTCATCCGCCCTCCGGGCACCTTCTCCCGCAAGCGGGAGAAGGGAGTGCCAAAAGCCGAAGCCGAAGCCACAGCCAAAGCCACAGCCAAAGCCACAGCCACAGCCAAAGCCACAGCCAAAGCCAAAGCCAAAGCAGAATCCAGAGCCAAGAACAGGCCAAAGCAGCGGCTACAGCCAGATTTGGGGCTACTACCAACGCCACGCCCAACACCAGCAAGATCGGCAACGGCTGCAGGCGTCCCACACCTGCAGCCGCACCAACCAAACCCGAAGTTACTCAGATCTTGAAGTCATCAAACGCAACCCGCGCATCCGCAACACCCAGCTTGCGCAGCAGCTGCCTGGTCGCCGCCAACATCGCCGGCGGGCCACACAGATAGAACTCGCAACCTGCCAGATCCGGATGCTGCTTCAACAGATCCTCATGGATCGCTTCATGCACACGCCGTGCATCGGCCCCCTGCCCCGACCACACCGGATGCCAACTGAAGTTGGCATGCTCATGCGCCAGCTCCTGCATCTGCTCGACATAGGGGCAATCACGCTCGCCACGGGCGCCATACCAATAGTGGATACGCTCGCCACCACCTTCATCCAGCCGCTGCTGGACCAACGCACGTAGCGGCGCCATGCCCGCACCAGCGCCAATGAAGATCTTCTCGCGCTCACTACCACTCAGTGCAAAGTCACCGAACGGGCCGCTGTAGCGGACACGGTCACCCTCACGCAGCGTATAGGCAAATGTAGAACCCTTGCCCGGCGGATGCTTGCGGTTCTCCTGCCAGCCGGGACTGAAACGCACCAGCAGCACCAAGCCGCCATCCGCATTCGACACAGGCGTTGCCAGCGAATACGAGCGCCGCACCGCCGCCTTGTTCTGCAAGGTCGCAGGCAAGGACAGCGCCTTCCAATCCTCGTCATGCTCAGCCGGATACCACACCGCACTGCGCGGCAGCTCGTACTCGGGCACGTGCAGCTGCAGGTAGCAGCCGGGCTGGAACTGCGCATCCGCAGCCTGCTCCGGGCGCAGATGGATCTCACGCAAGAACGGGGTCACCGCGACGACCTTCTCGACGATGGCCCAATGCTCGGTCCACAGACTGGCGCCGCCGGCCACTTCGATCTCGACGTCTTCATCCACCTGCAGGTTGCAGGCCAATCGACAGCCGACCTTGCGCTTTGCTTCGGGCACGTGCGCGCGATCTGCCGCTGTTGCCTTGCTGGCACCGGAACGCACCCGCACCTCACACAGACCACAACTCTGGCCGCCACCGCAGTTGGAGGGAAGATTGATGCCTTCGCGCGCCAGAGCAACGTAAACGCTGTCACCACTGGCTACTTCAACCGTGCGCAGATGCGCGCCGCCCGGTGCGTAGACCATCAGCTGCCGACGCGAACGCCAGCGCCGCGGGATGAACTCCTGTAGGTGGAAACTGGCGATCAACAACCACACACCGGTCAGCGCCAACCACAGGCCACCGATGCCCATGCCAACCACCAGCGGGTTGTTGAAGTTGACCCGGCTGCTGTAATCCATGATGTGCAGCATCCAGAAGATGTCGAACAACCGCCAAGTCGCGTTGCGATGCTCCATCACCTGGCCGCTATCCGCGGACACATAGATACTCGTGTCCTGCGCATCACTGAAGTCGATGCGCCACACCGGGTCAGGGTTGGCCCGGGTTTCCAGCGTCTTTTCCAGATACCGCGGCGCGGCGGCGACACCATCACCGGCATAGGCCGCTTGTGCGACTTTCGCCGCGACTGCCGCATCAATGCTGATGCGCTTGCCGTCACGGGCGTCGATCACCTCGGTGCCTTCCGGCGATTGCAGGCGATATACCGGCTGCTGCAGCAACCAGCCACTGTCCAATGTTGCCGCCTCGCCCTTGGCTGCAGCCAGCGCCACACTTGGCGACACTGCCGTGGCCGGCCACGCAGGATTGGCGACAGCTGCAGCTTGCTGGGCACTGCCTTCGATTTTGTCAGGGTCGAGCAGGCTCATCATCAGGCCGCTGCCCAACCAAACCACGAACTGCAGGCCGACGATTAGGCCCACCCACTTGTGCAGGGTCCGCATCCAGGGCGTCATGCGCTCCTCCGCTTGCCGAAGCTGTAGAACAACAACCAGATGCCGCTGAGGGCGAAACCCAGGCCAATGATCGAGGCCGCGCGCAACAAGGTGTTGTTGACGTCGGTGCGGTTCTCGTAATCCATGATGTGCAACATCCACACGAAGTCGAATACACGCCACAGGTCATGCCTGCGCGCCAACAGCTCACCGCTGTCCGGTGACAGATACAGCGTGCTGTCGCCGCGGCCGCTGAAATGCACCGCCCACATCGGTACCGGTCGGGTCTTCACTTCCGACGGGGCGCGGGTGATCCACTCCACCCGCTCCACTTCGCCCTTGCCCTGATACAGCGACTGCGCCAGCGCTATTGCCTGCTCACGGTCCATCGGCGCCAGGCGTTCGCCGCTGGCGGCATCCACCAGGTACTTCTGTTTGCCCTGGCGGATCTCATAGACCTCGCGTTCCAGCACATGCTTGAGCCGGAACGACTCCATCTGCGGATAGCGCGAGGCCAGCACATCGGCACCAACGCGCGCAGTCTGCGCAGGCAGCGGTGTGCCGTGCACATGTGCAAGGTGATCGCCATGGATCACGTCCAGTGGCACCACCGTCATGTAGACACCGCTGAGCATCCACAGCAGCGCCTGCACGCCGATCACCAGGCCGATCCATTTGTGGGCACGTCGTGCCCAGAATGCGGGTTTCATCAACATCGTCCTCGTTCAATGACGCGCCCCGCCGCAGCTGCGACGGGGCGCATCCAATCACCAGCGGTAGCCGATGCGCGCGTACCAGCGGCGACCCAGCAGGTCGTAGGTCATCGTATCGGTGTTGGCATCGGTGTAGCTCTGGATGAACGGCGGCTTCTTGTCGAAGACATTGTCCAGGCCCAGCGATACATCCAGCGCCTTGCTCACCGCGTACTTGAGCTGCAGGTTGTGATAGAACACCGACGGTGCGTGATCACCGATGTCACCGCGTGCCGCATTGATGTCATCGGCGCGGCCGATGTACTGCGTGCTCCAGGTACCCGACCATTGATCGCGCGAGGCATTCATCGAGACCAGACCGCGCCACTTGGCATAGCTGCCGCGGCCGCCGGTGATCTTGCCTGCATATTCGATAAGGTCCGCGCCATCGTACGGCCGGACGTCATAGCGCTGCAGATAGGACACATCGGCGCTGACGCTGGCATCGAAGCCGGCTGCCTTGAACTCATACAGCGCGCCGAAATCGTAGCCGGTGACATGTTCATTGGCGGCATTGACCGGCTGTGAGGACAGGAAGTCCACTTCGCCAGTACGCGGGTTGCGGGTGAAGTTGCTTGCATCACAGAACGGATGCGCCAGCCCCGGCGTGTTGTAGCAGATGGCCAGCTTGGTGGAGCCGTCAATACGCTGGATCGCATGCTTGATGCGGATGTTGTAGTAGTCCAGCGTCAAGGTCAGCCCGGACAGGAACTCCGGCGTCCACACCACACCAGCAGTGAACGAGGTGGCATCTTCCGGCTCCAGCGCCGAATTGCCACCCGACGTGGTGAGGATGGTGTTGCCCGGCTGCACATAGCCAGCCGGCACACCGTAGGCCTGGCAGTTGGCGCGCACCGTGGAGCCAGCCGGCAAGGCCGACCAGTTGCTGCACGGATCGGTGGTGGTCAGGTTGCCCTCGGCCACACCGCCAAACAGTTCCGGGATGTTCGGGATGCGGAACGCGGTGGCGTAGGTGCTGCGGACTTTCAGCGAGGAATTGACCTGCCAATCCAGTCCGGCCTTGTAGTTGTAATCGCGGCCGAACAGATCGTAGTCCGAGGCACGCCCGGCCAGATTCAAATACAGCGAATCGGCGATCACGCTGTCCTGCAGCAACGGGATAGCCAACTCTGCAAAGACTTCCTTGGCGGTGTATTCACCGGCAATCGGATCCTGCTGATTGGTGTTGCCGATGCCGAGCACAGTCAGCGGATCGGGATTGCGCCAGCCGCGTTCCTTGCGCACTTCCACGCCAGCAGCGAAGCCTACCCAACCTGCAGGCAGCTCGAAGATCTGCCCGCTCAGGTTGGCGGTGAAGCTCTTCTGTTCGTTGCCGCCGGTATCGCGCGAGGTGTAGAGGATGTAGTCGAGCACCTCGCGACTGAGGTCGCCGTAACCCAGATAGTCGCCGCAGGGAATCGCCGCGCCCGGCACCGGGCTGCAGATGCTGCGGTTCAAGGTCTGCTCGACGCGGTCGAGATTGGCAACATTGTCCGAGCCATCGACGCCGGTGTTGCGGCCCCAATTCAAGGCAGCCGACCAGTCCCAACCGGTGCCGAACTGACCCTTCACTCCAACCAGGCCACGGAAGGTATTCACCTCCTGCGAGAAATGGCGCGGGCCGGCTTCTTCCAGGCGACGGCGCTGCAGCAGCAGGTCCTGTCCGGTCGGGTTGGTCGGGTGATCGGCGGCGATGTTGATCGGCCGGTACACGCCGAGCCCGCCCGGTGCGGCCAGCTGATCGGATTGGCGGTTGGTGTACATCAGCTCGGTGAACACGGTGGTGTTCTCGCTGAGCTGATTGTCACCGAACACGCTGATGCTGATGCGCTTGATCGGGTTGACCGCGTTGAGCGTGGGGTTGCCGTTGTAGTTGTGCTTGGCGGCCGAATAGCGCTCGTAGAAATCGCCATTGCCGCCCAGCACCTGGTTGAAGTTGACACGGGTACCGTCGGCCAGCAGCGCGCGGCCGCCCACCGTGGTGGAACTGCCCGAGCACACCAGCTTGCCGTCCACTTCGGCCAGCCCGCAGGGTGCGCGCGAGCCCATGTTGACCGTGCCGCCTTCGGCATAGTTGATGCCGGCCATCAATGAGCCGCGATCACTGGTGACGCCCCAGGCCAGGTCGACAGCGGTTTCATCGCCATCGCCGCGCGTGGTCTGGCCGTAACGCACTGCAGCTTCGGCACCATCAAAGCCCTGCTTGGTGATGATGTTGACCACGCCCGCCACCGCATCGGCACCGTAGATGGCCGAGGCGCCGTCCTTGAGCACTTCCACGCGCTCGATCAGCGATACCGGGATCATGTTCAGATCGACCGAGCTATTGGCGCCGGTACCGCCATTGACGATGCGGCGGCCATTGAGCAGCACCAGGGTGCGGTTGATGCCGAGGCCGCGCAGGTTGACCTGGGTGGTGCCGTAGCCGTTCTCGGCCCAGTAGGCATTGCTCTGGCTGCCGGCAAAACCGGCCGAGGCGGGCAGGCGCTGCAACAGCGTGTCCACCGACGTGGCGCCGGAGCGTTCGATGGCCTGCGCGTCGATCACGCTGACCGGGCCTACGCCCGACAACTGCGCGCGCTTGATGTGGCTGCCGGTGACCTGCACGGCATCCAGCGTGCGGGCGGCTTCATTCGGGGGTTGCGCGTCCTGCGCGTTGGCGGTGTGGACGGCGGTGGCACACAACAGCGTGCCGATGGCCGCAGCCAAGGCTTGGGGCTTCAAGTACATGTTCTCTCTCGCTGGGATTCTTTCTCGGGGCGATAGCCGCGGTCGCGGGCGCGAGCACGGTTCACTACTACGTCGTGGTGACGCGAGAACAACCGCTCAGACGATGGGAGGTCGGAACACCCGGGATAGCCGACCGGCCGGCAGTACCAGCGCCGGCAGTGGCGTATCGGCCGATACCGGTGGATGCGCACCGGCGAACAACAGCGCCGTCGCGGGGGGATAGATGGTGAACACACACAGGCATTCGCAGCCCACGCTGTCGGCGCAACTGCAGTCGTCGGCATGGCTGGAAGCCGACTTGCCGGCATGTTCGTCGTGGCCGTCGCCAGCAGTTGCGCGCGGCGATGCCAACGTGCGAGCCGCCACGTCTCTTCGCACGGGATCGCAGCTGGCGCTGGCCGCGCGGGTAATCCCGGCGACCGATGGAACCCCATCCGCATGCAGCACCATGCGCGTGCTCGCCCATGCCCCGAGCACGCCTTCAACGGCGAGCACCAGCATCAGCAGCAACGGCAGGCACATACGGTAGGACATGAAGTTCCAGACAATTCCGTCATTTGTATATACATACAATGAATAACGCGAGCAGCGAAACCTTGTCAACCGCCGCTGGTCACGCCGTGGCTCCATCCGTGGTGGCATCCCCTGCCAACAATCCGCGCAGCCCTTGCGCCAGCGTCACTCCCAGCGCACATCAGGCAATGCATGTGCGCTTCATCCAAACGAGGGGAACAACGACTATCCTGCGACGCAGCATAGCCAGCGCGCGCGCAGCCGCCTAGCCACTGAAGGTATGCCGTTGATGATTTTTTGTATCGACGCATGCAAGCAGGGGTGGCGATTTCAAATGCAACTTTCTGCATGAGCATTGCGTTGCCGTAGCTGCACACGCGCCCTCCCCCATTCATCGCAACAGGACAGATTTCATGAGCCTTCAAACCCTTGCTCAACAGCCCGGCGTCGCTGCCCAGGTGCCGGCCGAAACCAACGGCTTCGTGTTCAACCACACGATGCTGCGGGTCAAGGACATCCGCGCCTCGCTGGATTTCTACACCCGCGTGCTTGGCTTCCAGCTGATCGACCAGCGTGATTTCGGCGAGGCGCAGTTCAGCTTGTACTTCCTGGCCTATGTGCCGGCCGGCGTGCAGGTGCCGCAGGACGACGCCGAGCGCCGCCTGTGGATGGCCGGCATTCCCGGTGTGCTGGAACTCACCCACAACCATGGCACCGAGAACCAGGAAGGCCCGGTCTACCACGACGGCAACAGCGACCCGCGCGGCTTCGGTCACATCTGCGTGTCGGTGCCGGAACTGGAAGCGGCCTGTGCGCGTTTCGAGGAACTGGGCGTGCCGTTCCAGAAGCGCCTGAGCGATGGCCGCATGAAGAGCCTGGCCTTCATCAAGGACCCGGATGGTTATTGGGTGGAGATCATTTCAAATACGCAGCGGCTTTGATCCGGAGTTTGATACCCAGCAGCAAAGGATGCCGGGCCATCCAGCCCGGTACTTCAGTGGAAGCACGCCGCACTGATGCGTAGGCAACGCGCCTTCTCCGGCCTCCTATGATGAAATAGGCCAATGACAACCATAACCTTGGAACTTCTTCAGCAGTGGATGCAGGCCCCGACAGAAACGGAGCAGTTGGAGTTCAAGGCCGCCAGCAACCAATACGATGTCGAAAAGCTCATCGCTTACTGCGTTGCCTTGGCCAACGAGCGCGGCGGACATCTTGTTCTCGGGGTCAGTGACAAGCTGCCCCGGCGGATAACCGGCACCCAGGCATTCCGTACCACAGAGCATCGCAACGAGGTGAAGCTGCGCGTCAATAGCGCGCTGAATATCGATGTTGAGATCACCGAGCTGCGGCACACCGATGGGCGTGTGCTGGTTGTCACTGTTCCGTCCCGTCCCATTGGCCAGCCGTTGCATTACAACGGCCATTACCTGATGCGATCGGGCGAGTCGCTCAAAGGCATGACTCCGGATCGGCTGCGCAGAATCATGGCAGAGGGGCAACCGGATTGGCTGGAGTTACCGATACTCGAGAATGTCGGCGCTGAGGTTGTGGTGGCATTGTTGGATACGCAGGCGTTCTTCGACCTGCTGCAGTTGCCGTATCCCGGCCATCGGGATGGCGTGCTTGAGCGGCTTCACCATGAAGGACTGATTCAGCCCAGTGGCGTCCACGGCTGGAACATCAGCCATATGACAGCCTTGATGCTAGCCAAGAATTTGGCCGATTTTCCAGACGCGGTCTCACGACGCGCGGCGCGTATCACCTTCTACGATGGCATCGGAAAGTTGAAGGTGCGCGATGAAATCACTTGGCCGTCCGGCTACGCTTCGGGTTTCGATGCGTTAGTGCGTCATGTGCATTCAGCAGCTCCACAGAATCGTTTCGTCGAACAGGCTATCCGTCAGGAAATGAAGATGTTCCCGATGCAGGCACTACGCGAGCTGGTAGCAAATGCCTTGATCCATCAGGACTTCGATATCCGTGGTGGCTCAGTGATGATCGACATGTACGACGACCGGGTGGAAATCTCCAATCCCGGTGCGCCGACCATCGCACCGGACCGCTTCATTGACGAGAACCAGTCACGCAACGAGCGCTTTGCACGGATGATGCGCAAGCTGCGAGTCTGCGAAGAGCGCGGCAGCGGTATCGATAAGGCGCTGGAGGCGATCGAACTGTTCCAGTTACCTCCGTTGAACGTGGTGTCCGGCAGTATCTCCACCAAAGTCGTGCTGTATGCCCATCGGGATTTCGCCGAAATGCCCAAGTCAGAACGGCTTAACGCCTGCTACCAACATTGCGTGCTGCAGTACGTGATGGGGCGAAGCATGTCGAATCAATCATTGCGGGAACGGTTTGGTCTGGCGGAGCAATCAACCTCCACGGTTTCGCAGGTGATAGGCGCATGTAAAGAGGCGGGCAAGATCAAGGCCGACGACTCGGACAGCACTTCAACCCGCTATGCCAAGTACGTCCCGTACTGGGCTTGAAGTCGGATCCTGCTTTATCGCAGAACACCCCACGCCTGGAATCAGCAGAAATAACAAGCAGAAACAGACGGTTAAGTGCTTTATTTCAAATGGTTAAATTATTGTTAAATCTCACATGGCGGCGAGATTTATCGCATTGACTGTTGCGATAGCGCTTACGAGTCGAGTGCGTCACGAATGAACAATACCGCAGCTCTCCGAGCAGGATTCAAGTCGCGATCTGAGTCCGCCAAAAGCAACCAACAACTGGCGCACTCCGATCCACGAGTCCGCTGCAGCAGCACGCATTGCCCTGCACAAGTGGTGGATGTCCCCTTCCACAGCGGCATTGGACTTCGGAAACAGGCAGATAACCACGGCACCTCGCCCTGTTCGCCCTGCCAGCTTGCCAACACGTCACACCTACCCGGTTTCATGTGACCTCAACCAACAAACGCCGGCGTAAGCCGGCGTTTGTTGGTGTCGAACCACTTGGCAGAGGTAACGACTTACTTCTTGAAGGTGCCGGCCTTGACCAGCACCATCTTCTGCGGGTCCACGTATTTGCGGATCGCACCGTTGACCTGCGCCAGCGTCACCGACTGGATCGCCTGCGGGTAGTTGTCCAGCCATGCCAGGCCAACACCGCGCTCAACCGTGCCGATGATCGCTGCCGACATGCCGTCGGTATTGCCCAAGCCGACCTGGTAGCTGCCGACCATCGCCTGCTTGCGTGCGTCGAGTTCGTCGGCGGTGATGCCATCCTTCCACCAGCGCTGCAGTTCGCGGCGGGTGCTGGCGATGCCCTTGTCCATCAGCTCCGGTGCGAAGGTGGTGCTGATGCCCAGGCCGCCGTCCATGTAGTCGCTGCCCAGCAGGTTGCCGCCGATGCCGTAGGTCAGGCCTTCCTTCGCGCGCACCGCTGCCATCAGCCGGCCGGTGAAGCCAGAACCCAACACGTCCACGCCCACCGTCATCGGCAGGTAGTCGGCATCGGTGTAGCGCAGGCCGGTGGCCTGGCCGAGGAACACGCTGACACTGGCCTTGTCCTTCATCGCGATGCTGTGCTCGGCGGCCTTGGCCGGCAGCCGTGCCGGCGCGTCGCGCAGATAGTCCACGCCACCACTCCAGCCGTTGAAGCCGTGTGCGACCGCGGTCTCGATCGCCTTGGCATCGACGTCACCGGCAAATACCAGGGTCATGTGCGCCGGGCCGTAGTACTTGGCGTGGAAGGCCTTGATCTGCTCCAGCGTTACCTGCGGCACGGCCTTGAGCATGGCTTCGCGCGCTACCGGTGCGTTGATGCTGGCGGCCGGGAAGATGCTCAGCATCAGCGTCTCACGCGCCATTGTGCCCGGATTGTCGCTGGCCTGGCGCAATGCCGCTTCCAGCTGCACCTTGGCCTTGGCCAGCTCATCGGCGGTGAAGGCCGGCTGGCGCAGCTGTTCGGCCAGCAGGTCGAGCACGGTAGGCAGGTCCTGCTTCAGGCTCTTGCCGTAGATGCCGATGCGCGCCGCGCTGGGGCTGAAGGATAGCTGTGCACCGATGCCGTCCAGCGTATCGGAGATGGCGAACTTGTCGCGGCGGGTGGTGCCGGCTTCCAGCAGCATCGCGGTCAGCGTCGGCACGGCCGGGTTGTCGGCCTTGGCGGCGAGGAAGGCATCACCCAGCGGCATCGAGCCGGTAAAGGTGACCACGTCCTTGACCCCCATCGGGTAGACGATCAGGTCGATGCCGGCGGCCTTGGCGTGCACGGCAGTGTCGGCAACGCCGGCCTGGGCGGCGAATGCGGCAAGGCTGGACAGTGCAGCCAGTGCCAGCGGAATCAGTCGAATGCGTTTTGCGTTGTTCACTTGCTGCTCTCCGGCACGAACCAGCCAACCGTGCTCTGCTCTGCGGTGAAATACTTGCCGGCGACGCGCTGCACGTCGGCCGGGGTGACCTTCTCAAGATCCTTCAGGGCACTGGAATACAAGGTCCAATCGCCCATCGCGATGAACTCGTTGAGCGCATCGGCGGCCTGGTCGGTGCCATCGCGGCGGTAGGCTTCCTCGGCGCGGTACGGACCAAGCACGCGCTTGATCTCCTCGACGCTGACGCCGTCGCGGGCAACCTTGGCGATCTCGTCGCGGACGATCTTTTCGATCTCTTCGTGCTTGCTGTCCGGGGCCAGCGCCACGCTCAGCATGAACAGGCTGGGATCGCGCTGCTGGTACATGCCGCCCGATACCGCCACCGCCTTGCTGGTGTCCACCAACGCACGCTGCAGGCGGGCGCTGCGGCCGCCCTGCAACACCAGCTCCAGCACGTTCAATGCCGGAATGTCCTTGTCCAGGCCGGCCGGGGCCTTGTACGCCATCATCACCGTGCCGGTTTCGCCACCGCGACGCAGCGTCACCCGACGCTCGCCCTGCTGCTCCGGCTCGGTGGTGTAGACCTCGGGAATGGCATGCGGCGAACGCGGCACCTTGCCGAACTTGTCGCCGATGCTGGCCAGCACCTTGGCGCTGTCGATATCGCCAACCACGGTGACAGTGGCGTTGTTCGGCCAGTAGAAGGTGTCGTAGAACTCGCGCAGCTTCTCGATGGACACCTTCTCGATATCGCTGCGCCAGCCGATCACCGGATGGTGGTACGGATGCGCGCTGAAGGCAGTCGCCCACATCAGCTTCATCAAGGCGCCGTTGGGATTGTTCTCGTTGCGCTCGTACTCGTTGCGCACCACGGTCATTTCGCTCTGGCGATCCTTCTCGCGCAGCAGCAGGCCGCGCATGCGGTCGGCTTCGATGGCGATGTAACCGTCCAGCGCAGCCGGCGGCAGCGTGGCGTAGTAGTTGGTGCGGTCCAGCGAGGTGGTGGCGTTGAAGCCGGCACCGACGCGGTCCAGGTAGGTATCGACGTTGTTCGCACCGTCGAAGTTGGTGCTGCCCATGAACATCAGGTGCTCGAGCAGGTGGGTACCGCCGGTAGTGCCGGTCACTTCATTGCGTGAACCGACCCGATAGGTCATCTGGAAGGTCACCACCGGTGCAGCGTGGTTGGGCAGCAACAGGACGCTCAAACCATTGGCGTCGAGCCGGTACTCGTCGATGCCATCGGCGGATTTTACGTAGGTGAAGCCATTGACCTTGACCGGCTCGGCCGAGGCAGCAGCAGCTGCCATCAAGCCCAGCGCAAGGCCGGCGCACAACAGGCGTTGCGAAATCATGCGTTGCGTTCTCTCTAGATGCGCCCGGAGGCGCGGGGAAAGTCGGGGCGGGATCTCAATCCCGTCCTGGTGGGGTAGCGTTTTCCAGCGCGGAGAGCACGATCTCCGGCGTGAGTACCTCGGGCAGTTCGCGCGGTGGGCCGCCACCGGCCGGATAGGCCAGGTTGAACGGCACCGCGCTGCGGTTCCAGCGCTCCAGTTCGGCGGTGATCAGCGGATCGGCATTGGTCCAATCAGCTTTCAGCGCGACCACCTCGTTGTCGCGGAAGTAGTCGTTCACCCGCGCCGCGGCAAACACCACCTTCTTGTTGACCTGGCAGGTGGCACACCAGCGCGCGGTGAAGTCGACATAGATCGGGCGACCTTCGGCCTGCAGCTGCTGCACGCGTTCGCTGCTCCAGGCCTCCCATTGCAAGGCTTCAGGCGCTGGTGCACGCGGCCAGCCAAACAGTACCGCCGCGACCAACACCAGCACGCCAGCCACCGTACTGAGCCTGGCGCGGCTACCGCGTGCACCTGGACGGGTGCCACGGCCGTACAACCACAAGCCAAAACCCAGCAACGACAAGGCCAGCAAAGCATTGAGCAGGGCCGATTCGTGCAACTGTCCGGCCAGCACCCACAGCAGATAGCCGACGGTGGCATACAGTGGGAAGGCCATCAGCTGCTTGAAGGTTTCCATCCAGGCGCCCGGGCGCGGCAACAGTTTGACCAGCGACGGGAACACCGACAGCAGCAGGTACGGCAGCGCCAGCCCCAGCGCGATGGCGGTGAACACCACGAACGACTGTGCGGTCGGCAGGGCCAACGCTGCGCCCAAGGCCGGTGCCAGGAACGGTGCACTGCACGGCGTTGCCACCACGGTGGCGAGCATGCCACTGAAGAAGCTGCCGGCTACGCCATTGCGCGTCTGCAGGCCGGAACCGACGCTGGTGGCACGCATGCCAACCTCGAACACGCCACTGAGGTTCATCGCGAAGGCCAGCATCACCATCGCCAGCACGAACACGAACGACGCTGATTGCAGCTGGAAACCCCAACCCAGTTGCTGCCCGCCTTCGCGCAATACCGCCAGCACGCCGGCCAATGCCCAGAACGAGAGCAGCACACCGGCGGTGAATGACAGCGCATGCAGGCTGACCTTGCGCCTGTCGTTGCCAGCCTGCTCGATGAAGCCAACCACCTTCAGGCCGAGTACCGGAAACACGCAGGGCATCAGGTTGAGGATCAGTCCGCCGAGCACCGCGAACAGCAACACCAACAGCGACAACTGCGCGCCATCATTGCTTGTGGCCGAAGCCGGTACCGCAGCCAGGTCGGCCGTGCCCACCAAGGCAGTCGCCTCGGCCTCGGCCACGAATGGCAGCTCGATGCTGACCCCTCGGTAGACGCCCTGTGCGTCGGTATAAGCCAGCACACCGCGCAGCGCTGCATCAGCCGGCATGGTCTCGGCCGGGTCCAGTGGCAGCTTCAGCAAGGCGCGTGCGCCGCGATTGCCGATGGTCTGCGGCACCTTGTAGGAAACGAATTCGTCGGCGGGGAAGAAATGCAATTCGGCGATATCGGCCGGTGCAGCCACGCGCAGGGTCAGATCACCCTGTTCACGGGTTGCCGCCAGCTGCCAACCTTCGCTGGAACCTGGCATCGGCAACGCCGCCAACGCCGCCTGCACATCGGCATCGGGCTGTGGCGGATCGGCGCTGACCGGCACGCTCAAACTCACTGCCGCCTTGCCCGGAATACACACCGTCTCGCACATCAGCCAACGGGCCTGTGCCTTCAACTCGACCGTACCGCCGGGCTTCAGGTCGGCCGGTGCGATCAGCCGCACCGGCAGGTACGACAGGCCTTCATAGCCGTGGCCAGTGATGTTGCCTTCGCGGTCGCGCACCAGGATCGGCGTCGGCCACTGGATCGCCTCGGCCGTCCAACCCGGCGGCAGCTCCCACATCAACTTGGTCGGCAAGCCGGTGCCAGCGTTCTTCCAGAAGCTGTGCCAGTGCAGATCGTGCTGCATGCGCAAGGCGAGCTGCAGCGGCTGCCCCGGCTGCACCGAGCGTTGGGCGGTGACCAGCTCGGCCTGCACCTGCGCCAGCACGCTGCCAGGCAGCAGCACGCCAAGCAGCAACAATGCGCTCAGCGCGACGCCGCGGATGACATCAACGTGCAGGCGCATCTTCAACCTTCTTGATCTGTGCGCGCACCGCGCGCTCCACATCCCATTCGCGCATGCCTACGCCGACGATGGTGCCGTCACCGGCGATCAGGTAGTTCTGCGGCAGCTGCACCACGCCATAGGTCTGAGCGGCCTTGTCCTCGAAGCCCGGTGCCTGCAGGTTGATCCACGGCAGGTCGTTGCTACCGCCCTCCTCCTGCATGGCCTTGGTCCAGTCTGCCTTGTCTTCATCCAGTGACACGGCGTAGATCTCGAAGCCATGCGCGTGGAACTCGCGGTACACCTTCAGCAGGTGCGGGAACTCGCCACGGCACGGCCCGCACCATGAGGCCCAGAAGTCGAGCAGCACCAGCTTGTTGCGCGCCAGCACTTCGGACAGCTTGACTACCTTGCCGTCCACGCCGACCGCTTCGATGTCGGCATAAGGCTTGCCCGGGCCGAACTTCTCGGCCAGCTGCTGGGTCTTGGCGTAATCGGCGGCTGCCTGCTCCATCTGCACGATCAGCGGATGCGCGCCGAGCTCCTGCTTGTAGCTGGCCAGCACTTGCGCGCGGCGGGCCACGTCGTAGCGCTTCCAATCGTAGTTTTCGCTCAGCACCAACAGCTTGAGCAGCGTCGGCTCGGCACCATCGAGGATGACCGCGTCGTAGTCGTTCCTGACCTTGGTCAAGGCAGCGAACGGCGCAGCAACCGACTCACGCGCGGCCTTCATCGCCGCTTCGTCGTTCTCATCCACGCCGTCGAAGGCCTTGCGATTGGCTTCGCGGTTGGCCTTGTAGGCCGCCACATAGGCTGGATCCTGCAGATAGCCGTAGACACGCTCGGTCAGGCTACCGCCTTTGGCAACCGGCCCCAGCTCGCCGCTTTCGATACGCAGCTCGCCCGGCTCCAGCACCAGCTTCACCGAGCCCTGGTTGCCCACCATCAGCACCGCCGGTACGGCCTGCTTCACCTCACCGCTGAGCACGAAGGCGCCCCCCTGCGCGGTGGCCGTGGCCACCGGCTCGACATGCATTGGGTCGGTCGCCGCCGACGGCACCAGCAGTTTGAGTTCGGTACCGTCGGCCAGCCCCGGCAGCGTGCCGCGGATGCTGTACGCACCGCTGCCTGCAGGCATGGCGGCGGCGTCCTGGGCCGGGTTGGCAGGCGGGGTTTGCGATGGGCTGCATGCAGTGAGGCCGAGTGCAGTAACGACCGCGCTGGCCAGCAGGCAGGCGCGCAGGGTGTTGGCGATGGGTTTCATGGATTTCCTTGCAATGGATGCGGCGCGCCGCCGACGAGGGATCGGCGCGCCGCGTTGTTACTGAGCAACCGCTTGGCGTCAGAACTCTTTCTTGATGTCCAGGTAGAGCACGCGGCCGCGGATGTTCACGCGGTTGGAGACGAAGCCAGACAGGTTGTCGACGAAGGGATAGTCGCGATCGAACATGTTCTGCACGCCCATACGCGCGGTCACCCCGCCCAACCAGCCATCCCGCTGGTGCTTGCGATAGCCGACCTGCGCATCGAAGGTGGTGTAGGACGCCGAACGTGTACGCGGGTTCTCGTTGGGACTGAAATCGTTGTAATCGGTGGCGGTGGCCGACAGCGGATACAGCACGCGATGCGCGGCGCTGTAATGGCTGCCCAGCGAGGCGAACCACGAATTTCCTTCCCAACCGACGAACAGGTCGCCGGCCCACTTGCTCGGCCCCAATTCACTGTCGGCATAGCTCAGCGTCGGCATCGACGCCAGCGAACGCGAGGTCAGCTCCAGCGTGCGCACGGCATTGAGCTCGATGCGCCAATCACCCCAGTCATTACCGAAGTAATAGCTGGCGGTGGTATCGACGCTGCGCGAGCGCCGGCCGAGGAAATTGATCGCGCGGTTGTCCCACAGCATCACCCCGTTCTCGCCCAGGGTGAAGGTGCCTTCGGGCATCTTGCTGATGTCCTTGAAGATCTCCGAATAGGTCAGCCCGGACAGCGGATCGCCGATGTAGTTGTCGAAGGTGGTGCGGTTATAGGTGGCCGACAGCTGCAGGCCAGTAGCGAAGGTCGGCGACCAATCAAAGCCATAGGTGACCACGCTGGCTATCTGCGGCTTCAGGTTCACATTGGGGCCACTTAGCGCGACGATCTGGGTGACCCCGTCCGGCAGTTGGCCGCCGTTGAACAGCACGCGCGCGGTGTAGTCGTCCATGATCAGCTGCCCGAACTGCTGCTGGGCCTGCGGCACCAGGAAAGACTCGCCCCAGGTGGCGCGCAGACGCAGCTGGTCGATCGGCTTCCAGGCCAAGCGTGCCAACGGACTGGTGCGGCTGAAGCTGCGTGACACCACGCTATCGCTGCCGGTGATGCCGCTAGCGCCGTCGTTGTTGACGCCGGTTAACTGCTCGACATCGAAGCCACCGAGTTCACCCAGGCCGGCAGACCAGTCGCGCAGCGCGCTGTCGCCGCGCTGGTCGAAGCGCTCGTAGCGCGCTGCCACGGTCAGGCTGAGCAGCTTGGCCAGCGGCTGATCCTTCAACAGCGGGATACCGATTTCGGTAAACAGCGCTTCGGACTTCCCAGTGCTCTCAGAATTCAAGCGTTCGCCGAGATTACTCTCGTAGTTGTAGCGCTGCTCGCGGTGCTGTGCACCAAACGCCGCTTCAATCTTGCCTGCGGGAAGCTGGAACAGCTCCCCACGGGTAAGCAGGTCAACGGTATTGGCGCGCGACTGGAAACGATAGACATGGCGTTCGACCAGGCTCTGCAGCAGCTCGCGGTTGCGCGCGACGATGGCATCGTTGCTGCCATCGCCAAACACGTTCAAGCCATTGAGCACTTCCAGCGTGCGCGCATAGCCAGCGGCGCCCATCGAACCGGTCAGGTCCATCAAATCGGTGGTGGTTCCCTTCTCGCGACCGGTGCTGAAGGTCGCTTCGTAGTCCCAGCCCATGGCGAACGGCAGTTTGCCGTTGACGCCGACATGCGCGTCGCTGTTGGTCTGCTTCTGGTCTTCGCTCAGGCTCATACCGTCGAACTCACGCTCGAAGGAATAACCCACCAGCACGTCGCTACCGAAGTTGTTGTACTTGTTGCTCTCGGGAACGTAGGTGTTGTAACCGTCCTCGAAGATGCTGAAGTCAAACAGCGTTGGCCGCCAGTTCTCCTTGTTGACCTGGCGCACATGGCTGATGCCGTAGTTCAGCTGGGTGGTTTCGCCGATATCGTGCACGCCGCTGATGCGGACATAGCGGTTGTCGACCTTGGGACCAATGCGGCTGCGCTCATAGGTCGACGGCGCGGTGGCCGGGTCATAGGCCAGCAGGCTATCCGGATCCAGCGCGGTGCCATCCTGGCCGCCGGGAATCACCCCGAGCACATCGCCCATGAAGTGATAGTCGATACCGAAATCCAGCGACTCATAGACCACGCCGGGCTGGCCCTTGTTGCGGGTACGGCCGTTGACGCCACCTCGGTCGCTGAAGTCGCCGCGGCCATTCGGGCCAACGTGGATCAGGCTGGTGACATCAGCAGGCAGCGTGCGCTCAAGCCCGACCGCAGCGGTGACGTGGCCGCTGCCATAGCCAAAGGTGCGGGCCAGATCCAGCCGCGATACATCGGCACCGGTGCTGGAGTTTTCATGGCGCAGCTGCGCGGTGGTGCCGTCGTAGGACTTCTTCAACACGATGTTGATCACACCGGCCACGGCATCGGAGCCATAGATGGCGCTGGCGCCATCGCTGAGCACTTCGATGCGCTCGATCTGCGAAACCGGGATCGAGGAAATATCGGTATACGCACCCTGCGCCTGTGCCGAGCCACTACGGCGACGGCCATCGACCAGGATCAGCGTGGAGCGGCTGCCCAGGCCACGCAGGTTGGCGCCGGAGGAGCCCAAGCCGGACACGCCATCGCCGTACGAGCTGCCAAACTCCTTTTCGCCCAGTGCACGTGAGGCGCTGGTGCGGTTGGAGAAGTTCTGCGGCAGGTTGCGCAACACGTCTTCGATCGAGGCATAACCGCGGCTTTCGATCAGCTGTGAATCGATCACGATCAGCGGCGAGGCCGGATCGATGTTCTTCAGGTAGGTGCCGGTGACATTGATCGTCTCCAGCGTTTCGGCATTGCCGCCAGCCTGTTCAACCACATCGCCGGCGCTGCTGCGCAGACGAATGGCGACGGTGTTGGCATTGATGTAGGCATGCGTATAGCCGGTAGGCGCAAGCAGCTGCTGCAAGGCAGCGTCCACACCAACGCGGCCATTGACCGCGCCGCTCTGTACGCCACTGCCGGCGCCGCCGGCATACACCACCTGCAGGCCGCTCTGCTCGGCAAACAGTTCAAGTGCCGACGCCAGTGACTGCGCCGGCACATCAAACTGGAACACCGCCGCATCGGCCACCGTATCGGTCACCGCTGCTGACTGTGCCATCGCCACATTGCCGGTGCCGACCAGCAGCGCTAGCGCCACCGCCTTCACCAACGCATGCTTATGAAGAATAGTGCTGGACCCCATGGATAATTCGCCCCCGAAAGACATCGAATGGTTACCGAGCAACCGGAGCCGCCTTGCGCGGAACCAGCCTCTTGTTACATCCGTGTGTCCAAGTGCGGGAAAAGGGTACTCATGCGCAAAAATATTTTTCCGGGAACCTGCACTACTGACTACTGACGACTGCCGCGGTTGCCGATCACACTGCGATCAGCCTGTCGACTGACCTGCAGCTGCGAGCAGCATTCCAGGAACTGCAGGAAGGAATCGGCATCATCGGCGTAGAACACGCCGCTGTAGCGCTGCTCGCGGATCAACGGATCGGTGACCACGATCGGCCGTGGGTTGTAGCGATTGAACTCGCTGATGATGTCGGCCAGGGTGTCGTTGCGGAAGCTCAGGCGACGCTTGCCATCGGCAGGCGCAGTCGGCGCTTCCAACGGCATCCGCAGCATGGCCTGCTGGCCCTGCGGTATGCGCGCCTGCTCACCGGCTGACAATGCCGCCGGACGGCCCAGCGATTCAACCTTGGCCTTGCCTGCTTCCAGCGTGGCTGCATCGTCACGCCACAGCGATTCCAGCCAATTGCTGTTCGCCGTCACCTTCACCTTGCCCTCGCTGACCGCCACCAGCGTGCCCGAAGGCAGCCGGTTGACAGTGAAACGCGTGCCCACCGCCTGCACCGTGTTGTCGCCGGCGTGTACGCGGAACGGACGGCTACTGTCGTGCGCCACGTCGAAGGTGGCCTCGCCATCACGCAACTCGATGTCACGCACGCCCGCGCTGAAGCGCACGGCGATATAAGAGGCCGGCGCCAGGGTCACCATCGAGCCGTCGGCCAGGGCAATGCTGCGCTGCTCACCAACCGCGCTGGCGTACTGGTAGACCGGCACCTCCGGCTGCAGCAGGGTCCAGCTGCCGGCCAGCAATGCACAGCCGGCAACGCCGGCCACCAATACCCAGGCCAGCCGGCGGCGACGGCCACGCGCCGTGGGCTGGCGTGGCTGCGGTGCCGGTTGCGGTACGGCGCTCGGCGCATCATGCAGCGGCACCACGTTGTCCATGGCCTGTGCCTGCGCCAGCACCGCGTCCAGGTCGAAAGCCTGCAACGCGCCATTTGTGGCCAGCTCGCGCTGCACCAACTGCGCCATCAGCAGCTCTTCCAGATGCAGCGGCGAGCGCGCCACCCAGGCCGCAAAGCCGGCCCGGTCGGCATCGCTGGGCGTGTCGCCCATGACCTGCAACCACTCCGCCGCCTCGCGTGCGGCGCGCTCCCGGCTCTGTTGTGGCGATGTGCGATAGATATTCATGGTTTCACCCGCCCTGCGTCTCGCAGGATCAACATCCTGTTCATCGTTCCAAGCTCGCGCGTACATGCGCCAGCGCTTCGACACTGTATTTCTTCACCGTATGCACGCTCAGCCCCAGCTTCTGCGCGATCTGCGCATGGCTGAGGCCTTCGCGCCGCTCCAGCAGCAGCACCGCCAGCCGGTTGGCCGGCAGCTGCGCCAGCGCATCGCCCACCTGCCGCTCGAAGAAGCCACCACCTTCGCTGAAAGCCACCTGCCCCGGGTTCTCGGACACCGCATCGACCACGGTCGAGTCGTACAGCAGCCGGCCCTGGCGCTGGCGCATGTTGAACTCGCTGGCCACATGCGCGGCGATGCCATAGATATAGGCCAACGGGTTGCGCACGGTTTCGATGTTCTGCACGCGCAGCAGGCGCAGGTAGACCTCCTGCACCAAGTCGCCCAGATCCTGCGCCTCGGCCACCCGCCGGCGCAGGTAGCGGTGCAGTTCGGCGCTGTAATCGTGGACCGCGCGCGCGGCGAAATCGCGCCCCGGCTGGTCCTGTCCGGCCAGCTCCATCATCGTCTCCCGCGCCCGCCCTGGCGGCCCCGGCTTTCCCACATCGTCATTGCCCACTCCCAATGGCCGGGGCGACAAGCGCGGCGCCCCTCTGACCATGCTGTGTGTGGCAAGGGGCAATTTGGGTACTTACGGCAGACAACAGATTCAGCCAGCGATCACATTGGCTGGCAGCTTACCGCTACTTGGCAGCAGCCGGCCGCCAAACGGGTCTGCCCGGACAGCGCCCAAAAAGAAAAGCCCGGCTCTGGGCCGGGCTTCGCGGCAGCGTCGGGGGAGAGAGGACCGGGCTGCCTGGCGCTGATTATCCGCAGCCTCGGTTACGTTACCGTGACACCTCCGCGCGGCCCCACAGGCATCTCCCTCGTCTGCATCCTTCGGCCCGCGCCAGCCGCAGTACCAGAGCGCAAGCCCGTGCGATGCCAATCGCATGGTGGCGAGCCCATGCCATGGTGGCAGGGCTGGATCAGCCTCGCCCGCGAACAGCTCGGCTGTATCCACACGGCGCCGACCTCCGCCAACACAATGACGCTGTGCTTGCCGCCAGCTCCAGCGATCTTCCAGGGCCCGCAAGCCACGTGGGCGGGGCTTGCAGTACCATTCGTTTTCAACTTGCGGGCGGCCCGCATTCTGCACAACCAGGAGACTTATGACGTCATTGATGGCGGGCGGGAACTGCGTGCTTCCCGGCGAAGATTTTGAAGTGCGTGTGCGCTGGATCAGCGCAAAGGCGAGCCTTAGCGAAGTGGATGTGTCGGCGTTCGTGCTGGGCAACACCGGCAAGGTAGCCAGTGACAGCGACATGGTTTTCTACGGACAGACAACCGACAGCAGCCGTGCCGTCCACCTGAAAGAGACCAACCGCGCCGCCAGCGCAGGCGCACGCGAAGCGCTGCTTGATATCGACCTGCGCAAACTGCGCGGCGAATCGGAGAAAGTTGCCATCACCAGCACCTTGATGGACGCCCAGGCCAAGGGCGTATCGTTCAAGGATCTGCAATCGCTGGTCATCTCCATTTACCACGGCGGCTCAGAGCAGATCAGCTTCGACGTGCCGGTCGCGGGCAAGTCCGAGGCGGCGCTGATCGTTGGCGAGCTCTACAAGCGTAATGGCCAGTGGAAGTTCCGTGCCGTTGGTCAGGGCTTCAATGGCGGCTTGAAGCCGCTGGCTGAAGGCTTTGGCGTGAGCATCGAGGCAGAACCGAAGTCACCACCACCAGCGCCGGCACCGAGCCCGGCAACCCCACCGCCGCCGACCGCACCGGTCAACCTGTCCAAGATCACCCTGACCAAGGCACAGCCGAAGATCAGCCTGGCCAAACAGGGCGGCGCGTTCGGCGAGATCAAGATCAACCTGAACTGGAACAAGCGCACTGCCAGCAAAGGCCTGCTCGCCGGCATTTTTGGCGGCGGTGGTGGCGGCATCGACCTCGATCTGCGTTGCCTGTTCGAACTCAAGGACGGCAGCAAGGGTGCGGTGCAGGCACTTGGCCGGGTGTTCGGCGACTTCGACCGTGCCCCTTTCATCCGCCTGATGGGCGACGACCGCACCGGCGCCAACAATGATGGCGAATGGATGCGAATCAACGGCGCACGCTGGGACGACATCAAGCGCATCATCGTCTTCACCTCGATCTACGAAGGCGTCACCAACTGGGGTGAGACCGACGGCGTGGTGACGGTATTCGTTCCCGGCAATGCCCCGATCGAGGTCAAGCTCGACGAAGGCGCATCAAACAGCAGGAACTGCGCGATCGTGCTGCTGGAGAACATCGGCGGCGAGATCAGCGTCAAGCGCGAGGTCCAGTACTTTGCCTCCGAACCGGATATCGATCAGCGCTTTGGTTGGGGCCTGCGCTGGTCGGCAGGCAGCAAGTAAGCAGTAGAGCCGGGGCGCTGCGTCAGCTCCCCAGCTTCCCCTGCAGCTGGCGCGAACGCGCCAGCACTTCCTGCGCCCAGCGACGGTGCGTCGCCGGTTCGCACATCGCGCCGTGCATCTTGAAGATGCCGGCGCTGCTGCCATCGACCATCAGCCTGGCCAGCGCCACATCTTCGTCGGACACCTGGAAATAGCGCTCGATCATCTCCACCTGGCCGGGATGGATCGCGGTCTTCCCGCACAACCCGTGTGCGAGGTCACGCTGCAACTCACGCGCCAGCGTGTGTTCGTCTTCGAAGTATTCGAATACCGGTGATGTGAGCTGGAAACCTGCCGGCTTGAATACGCGTACCAACGAAGAGATCACATCGCCGACTGGCGTTTCATAGATGGTCATCCCGCGCGGCCGCCGCATGCCCAACAGCGACAGCAGATCATTGCCACCGATCCGCAACGCGACAATCCGCTGTAGTTGCGGATGTGCCAGCAGGCAGGTGCACAACTCACGCATCAGCCGTTCGTCAAATGCATCCACGGTTTCAAGGGTGGGCATGACCGCGTAGGCCGTGCCCAGCAATGGGTCCAGAAACGCGGATACGTTGGCAGCGCCGAACTTCGGCAGCACAAATCCATCAATGGCCGCAATTCCTGGCAAGGCCAGTACGCGCGACAGGGATTGCGGATCGCGCGGGCGCAGGTAGCGCGCAAGCCCAGGCCGCCGCTGTATGCCACGCAACGCCTGCGCCAGGTTCGCATACGCCGCTTCCAGCTCGTGATCGGCAACCGCATCTTCCATGCAGAAGATCAGGTTGCGCACGCCCTCCAGCTTGGCCCCGGCAGCGATGGCGACCAGGTCCGGATGGGTGCCAGGTACATACAGCGATGCACCGAAGTGCAGGTCAATGTCCATTGGCCACACTCCTGATCAAGGACACCGCGCTGTACGGCAGGTCAGGATCACACTGCACGGCCACTCCCTTTTCCAGCGCCAGGCGCTTGAGATGGGCCACATCAGCCTGCGTTTCGTCACGCAGGATCAACCTGTCCGGCAAGCGCCGCAGCAACACCCGCGTTGCCTCGGCGATGCCCGGCTTCACAAGATTGAGATCGGCAATTCCGTATTGGTCGCACACCCGCTGCATATAGCTGGCCGACACCGCCGCGCAGCGCTGCTTGTCCGCAGCCTGGCCGCTCAGCGATGGCGACGGCGCAGGCACCGGCACCTGCATGCCCAGGGCTACGATTCTTTCGACGAACGCCACGGATAGATCGTTGCTGCGAAACTGATCGAAGTAGACACAACCATGGAACTGTTCCGGCCCTATCTGGTCATTCAGGATGGAGCGACTGACCAGTCCTGAGACCGTTGAATTGAGTATCGCCGACGGAATCAGATAGTCCTCGTAGGAGGCAGCGTGATGAGCAACCCCGCAAAGATCGGCAAGCACATACAGGCCGTCGGCCAATGCCGCGCCGCGGGTCCGGTTGTAGTCGGCGATGGCCATCCGCAGTTCGCGGCTGATGACACCCTTGCCGGTCCAGCCGTCGACGAAGATGATGGAGGCATCGGTATGGCGTGCACGCACATGGTCCAATGCAACCGCATCGATGCCGCGGTCGCGGATGATGGAGACCGAGTAGTGGCTGCAGTCGCGTTGCAATCTGCGCTGCAGCAGGTGCTTGAGAATGACGCCCACCGGCGTGCCCGCGCGCGCCAAAGAGACAATTACTATTTCGCCACGCACGCTGGCAGCAAGATCCGCGCACAGCTGCAAGCAATCGGTGGCCATGCGCTGACCATTGCGCTGCAGCGCGTCATCAAACAGCTGCATGTACTGGGCAGTGGGCAGCTGCTCCGGGGTCAGCATCTCGCTGTAGTGGCGCGCGCCGCTCTGGATCAGCTGTTCCTTGTCTGCAACGTCGTGCAGTTGCGTCAGCTGGATCGGCGTCAGCAGGAACTCGACATCTTCGGCACGATAGCTGCCGTGGAAACTCACGGTAGTCGCTCCTCGAGAATCGCCGCGATCTGGCTGCGGCGCGGGGATATCTGGTAGTCGCATTCCAGAAGGAATGGAATATCCGACTCGCTGTCACCCATGCCCCAGGTCACCGCATGCGTATGCTGCTCACGCAGGTGTTCGATCAGGAAGCGCACGGCATGTGACTTCTGCAAGGTCCGCGGCAGAACCGCCAGGTTGTTGCCGTTGCGATGCACCCAGACCTCCCCGCCCATCTGGGCCACGAACGGTGCAACCAGGGCCTCCTGCATATGATCAAGATGGTCGGCATGCTCGCCACGGTACTTGGCAAGCCAATAGAACGGCAGACCGTAGTCACCGATGATGCGGCTGGTGGTGCTCAGCGCCGACGTCTGGATCATGTGCAGTGCGCGCGCATGCAGTTCTTCCAGCCAACCCCGCGCCGCGTCCGCCTCGGCGGCCACCCGCGCATGCCACTCCGGCAGGGGCTGCAGGCACGCATCCAGAATCACCCCGCCATGGTTGATCACCGCATACGGCACCGCGGGCAGACTTACCCGGCGATAGGCGTCACCATCGCGCGCAGTCACTGGAATCAGGGTAGCGAACCCGCCCAGGCTGACGAACGCATCATGCTGGCGCTGGGTCATGAAGCCGTTGGCATCACCTTGCGGCCCGTGCGCCATGACCGCAACCTCAGTGCCAGCCGGCGTTTTACGCCGACTCTGGAACAAGGTGTCGTCAAGATCACAGAACAGAAAGTTCAACGCAGCCTCCCTGACAAGTGAACTCGACGATGCGCGCGTTCAATGCTGCGGCCAGCGCCTGCGTTGAAGCGTTGGCCTCGCCTTCGCAGCACACCAGGGTCTGGTCGCTTTGGAACAAGCCATCGTTGTAGAAGAAGTTAGGCACGCCTTCCTGATAATGGTCGGCTAGCGGCACCACACTGTGGATATCACCATGGCCAGGCATGATCGGCGAGCGCGTCGTCGACTGCACCCGCACCTCGAATCCGCGCTGCTCCAGCCAAGCACCCAGCACGAACGCGGCGTGCATGAACTCGCCGGTACCAACCATCCGCACCGACTGCTTGCCTTGCAAGGCTTCGCGCACGATCTGCTCGCCCTGCACATCGGCGACCACCAGCGCCGCCGCCACCGGCCTGCGCCCGAAGTTGCCGGTCAGTTGCGGATAACGGAAGCACCTGGGCTGCGCGCTCGACTGTGGCGAAGCCAGCGCGGCACCCATGGCGCGGAAGCTATGGCTGCCGCGGAACAATGCCGACACTTCGACCCGCGCCAGCGCAGCGCCCTGCTGGATGACGTCGCGAGCGCGGCCGCCGGAAAAGTCGCATAGCGTCAGCACATGGATGCGCTCGATCTGCGGAAAGTGACTGCGATACTCCTGCGCGAGATTGACGAAGGTATTGCCGGTACTCAGCTCGTCATCCACCAGCACCAGCACGCTGCAGCCGCGCAGCTGCTGCATGCTGGCGGCGTCCTGCGGCAGGTGCAGGCACAGGTTCGGCGCATGACTGTGACCTTCCTCGAACGTCAGTGTCCTCTCGTCCATCCAGTAACGCGTGGAATGCACATACAACGCTGCAACGTCGGGTTGATTGCGTTTGAATGCCTCGAACACGCCATGTCCAAGACCGGTCGCAGTTTCGGCCATGCCGATGAACACCACTGATTCGGTGCCGGCCACATCCAGCAAGCCGGCCAGTTCGTCATGCACTGCGCGCATGCGCGACGGTGCCACCGGATAGTGCTTGCCCAGCACCTTGCTGACGAACAGGTAGCCGCGCTTGGCGTTGTCACGCGCGGCAAAACCAACGTAATCGGCGATATCCGTGCGCCTTGAGCCCGCATCAAGCTGGATGGAAATATGCCCCGTCGGCAACTCCATCTGCAGATGTGCGGCGGCTCCGACAACGCCCTCCATGGCGACATTGCTCATGCCGACTGCGCCTCCGGCAGCACCACCGCCTGGCGATACTCGCCAACCCGCAGACCATGCTTCACTGCCGGAATGCGCTGCTGGTCCAGCTCACCAAGCGCGTCCAACACAGCCAGGTGCGGCAGGTTGGGGCCGGCCAGACAGGCCATCGCCGAGCCACCGGACATGCGTGCATTGATCTCCAGCACGCGCAGACGGCCTTCCCCGTCTTCCTTGAACTGCACGTTGAAGATTGCGTTGAGCCCGTACTCGAGCGCCAGGCGTTGGCACGCGCGCACGATCAACGGATCGTCAACGATGGTCTGGCCCGCGCCGGCACCACGTTCCTTGCGCCGCGCCACCGCCACCAGCAACCTGCCATCACTGGCCAGACAGTCGACGCTGTACTCGTGGCCACTGAGGTACTGCATGACCAGCAGCGGCTTGAAGCTCTGCATACTGGACAGCTCACGGTCCAGGTCGTCGCTGGCGACGTGGAAATCAATGCCCCTCAGGATGTGATCCAGGGCCTTGCGGCGCTCGTCGATGATACGGAAGCCGATCCCGTACACGCCCACCGATGGCTTGATGCACAGCGCTGCATGCTTGCCGCGCAGGCTCGCATGGGCCTGCTGGTACTCGGCGTAGCTCTGCACCATGATCGTTTCTGGGCCGGGCACTTCCGCACTGGCCTGGTCCAGATAGAACTGCGCCTTCTCTTCCAGCGCTGTCAGCGCGGCATCATCGGCAACCAGAATCAAGCGCGTATTGAGCGCGGCAAACTCGGCACGGCGCAGGGCAATCGCGCCGGCACCACGACCCGGATAGAAAATGTCCACGTGGTTGCGCTGGCAGAAATCCAAGCAATAGTCGACGTAGGCTTCGCTGTCCAGATCGGCCGGCTCGAGCTCGCTGTACGACGCCGCCGAGAAGCCGGGGAAGTTCGGGTTGTCATGGCTGCATATGGTGCGGAAGCGTTGTTCCGAGTCAGCCGCATGAATCAGCTCGATCGCTGGACGAACATGGCTGAAGGTCCGGTTGAACCAAATGGTGATCTGCTGCATGGAATGCGCCGCGTCCTGGCTGAGCGTCTCTTGCGTGCGCGGGCACTGCCGTCACTGGAGAAACAGGCAAAAAGAATGCGGCCCCAGAACGGGGCCGCCGATGTATCCAGATTTACAGGTGCGGAATAATCCGCGGCAGCAGCTGTGCGAAGGTCTGGCCGGACGCATTTTCGCCAATGGCGTGCAGCTTCCATTCGCCGTTGTGGCGGTAGACCTTGGACATGATGACGGCGGTGTGGCTGCCACGCACGCCGCTCAGGTTCAGCTGTGCGACTTCCTTGTTGTTGCCCTTGTCGACCAGGCGGCACACCGCGTTGGCGACACGGTCGAAGGTCTGACCGGTGAAGCTGTTGACGGTGAACACCAGGCTCTCGACGTGTGCCGGCACCCGGCTCAGGTCCACGTGGATGACTTCGTCATCGCCGTCGCCATCACCGGTGCGGTTGTCACCGGAGTGGCGGATCGAACCGTCCACGCTATCCAACTGACTGAACCAGACGGTGTCCACTACCTGCTTGTTTGCGTCGAACATCACGCAGGACGCATCCAGATCGATGCCGCCACCGCCGCCGAACAGGCTGCCCAGGAAGCCGCTCTTGGCAACATCCCAACCCAAGCCCATGAACACCTGCGTCAACGCACCGCCCCCCTGCTTCTCAAGGGTGATTTTCTGGCCTTTCGAAAGACTAATAGACACGTTCAAACTCTCCTTGTGCGGGCAGCAGCCCGTTTGATTGATGCAGCAATCCCATAGCGGCAACGGTTCAACCGCGCCGATCAGTACCGCCCTTGCCCACGCGCTTGCCCAGCCATTGCACATAGCTGTCGCGATTGCGCGAGCAGAGCACAACCTTGCCCTGCCCGCTGAATTTCAACACCAAACCCTCGCCGCTGGTCACCGAGGAGACCAGTCCTGACAACAGCCCGCTACGCAGACTGGTAGCGGAAATGCTGTAGTTGAGGTTGCTGTCCCAGGCCACGACATGTGCGTTGTCGATGATGATGTCCTTGCCGGGCTCGACATCTATCGAATAGACGCTGCCAAAGCCCGAGACCACAAGCCGGCCCTGCCCCTGCGCCTCCATCACGAAGAAGCCGCCGGTCTGGGCAAACAGCGCGTTGCCGATCCCCTGCATCTTTGCGCGCAGCTCCACCGAGGTTTCCGCGGCGACAAAAGCACCATCGGTGATCGTGTACCTGCGCTGGCCTACATCGAGAATCTCGATGGAGCCGGGCAATACCGGCGACAACAGGCAATCACCGGCACCACCAGTGGCGACGATCTCCTGCTGGAAGAAGGATTCGTTGTTTACCAGGCGCCGCGCCAGGCTGTTGATCAGCCCTCCGGTCATGCGGCCCTGCATTTCGAGATTCGCTTCCATCATCACCATCGCATCGGACTCGGCG
This sequence comes from Stenotrophomonas sp. STEN035, assembly GCF_056759935.1. Classification (NCBI taxonomy): domain Bacteria; kingdom Pseudomonadati; phylum Pseudomonadota; class Gammaproteobacteria; order Lysobacterales; family Lysobacteraceae; genus Stenotrophomonas; species Stenotrophomonas sp. STEN035. Next base: position 59,438 of record NZ_JBRRDY010000016.1, on the reverse strand, counting down.
TACACCCGCTCGCCCTGACGCAGTGAGATATGAAGAAACGGATCTATGTCCCCAAGAACAGTGAACTCGGCCACAGCATGCATCCTTGATGCGATCACGCCGGCCACGCCCGGGTTTGATCCGGGCGCGGCGGCGTCAGTGGTCTTAGGCGTTGACGCCGTAGTTGCGGGCCATCGGGCCCAGGCCACCCTGGAAGCCCTGGCCAACGGCCTTGAACTTCCATTCGCCATTGTGGCGATACAGCTCACCGAAGGTGATTGCGGTTTCCACCGATGCGTCTTCCGACAGGTCGTAGCGCGCCACTTCCTGGCCGCTGGCTTCGTCAACCAGACGGATGTAGGCATCAGACACCTGGCCGAAGTTCTGGCGGCGCGATTCGGCGTCGTGGATGGTCACCGAGAAGGCAACCTTCTGCACGTCGCCAGCCAGCTTGGACAGGTCGATCTTGACTACTTCGTCGTCGCCGTCGCCTTCACCGGTGGTGTTGTCACCCAGGTGCACCACGCCGCCGCACGGCGAAGCCTTCTGGTTGTAGAAGATGAAGCCTGCATCGGAGCCGACCTTGCCACTCTCCTGCAGCAGGAAAGCACTGGCATCGAGATCGAAGCCGGCGCCGTCGGTGGCACGGGCGTTCCAGCCCAGGCCGACCAGAATATTCTTCATCGAAGGTGCTTCCTTCGACAGGTTTACGTTACCGCCTTTCTGCAACGAAATAGCCATACCAGACTCCTTGTTGGTTATTTAGATCAATTGACGTCCACGCCGTGCTGCGCGCACAAAGCGGCCAAGCCACCTTCATAGCCTTGCCCGACTGCTTTGAATTTCCATTCCTGGTTGTGGCGATATACCTCGCCGAAGACCATCGCGGTCTCGGTGGAATAGTCTTCGGACAGATCGAAACGCGCGATTTCCGCATCGTTGTCGAGATTGACGATGCGCATGAAAGCACCCGACACCTGGCCGAAATTCTGCTGGCGCGCATGCGCGTCATGGATGGTTACGGCAACCACCAGCCGCTTCACCGCGGCCGGCACCTGGTGGAGCAGCACTTTCAGCGCCTCATCGTCGCCATCGCCATCACCGGTACGGTTGTCACCGGTGTGCTCCACCGAGCCGCATGGCGACAGCAGTTGGTTGTAGAAGATGAAATGCGCATCCGAAGGTACCTTGCCGCTTTCATCGACGATGAAGAGGCTGGCATCCAGATCGAAATCACTTCCAGTCGAAGACCTGGCGTCCCAGCCCAGCCCGATCAGAATCTGGCTGAGGCTGGGCTCGGTCTTGGACAGACTGATGTTGCCACCTTTAACGAGGCTGACGCCCATACCACCGCACTCCCTGCGTCTATCGTGGAATCAGGCTTCGTCAGCGCTGGCCAGCGCCTCTGGCGGGTTCTTCTTCCGGTAGCGGATGGAAGACCAGATCGAGACCACGATGAAGGCAACACCCAGCAGCGCGGTGATCAGCTCCGGCACGTGGAATTTCATGCCGACAAACATGATCGCGGCGAGGATACCAATGGCGTAATGCGCACCGTGCTCAAGGAACACGTACTGGTCCAGCGTGCCCTTGTCGACCAGATAGATGGTCATCGAGCGGACGAACATCGCGCCGATTGCCAGGCCAAGCATGATGATCACGATGTCGTTGGTGATCGCGAATGCGCCGATGACGCCGTCGAAGGAGAACGAGGCGTCCAGCACTTCCAGGTACAGGAAGCCGCCGATACCACCCTTCATGATCGCGTCGCCGCCCTCACCAAACTCCAACAGGCCGCTGATCACCTTGACACCCATGTAGACCAGGATGCCGCAGACACCAGAGAACAGTACGGCAAACTGACTTGCTTCCGGCACCAGGAACTCAACCGAAAGCACCAGCACGATCATCGCAATGAAGATGGAGACCGTGTCGAGCTTATGCAGCGCGGCGACCTTCTTCTCCATCCAACCCAGCCAATGCAGGTCCTTTTCCTCGTCGATCAGGAAATTGAGGAATACCAGCAGCAGGAACACGCCACCGAACGCAGCGACCTCGGCATGGTGCTCGGTGAGGTGCTTGGAGTATTCCTCCGGGTTCTTCAGACCCAGGTTCCAGGCATCCATCAAGGACATGTCGGCGGCAAGCGAGACGATCAGCAGCGGGAACAACAGGCGCATGCCGAAAACCGCGACCAGGATACCGATCGTAAGGAAGATGGTTTTCCAGAACTTGTCCCAACCACGCAATACGGCGGCATTGACCACGGCGTTGTCGAACGACAACGACAATTCCAGCACACCGAGGATGGCGGTAATGACTACTGCCTTGGGCCCACCCCATAAGTACGCCAACACCAGACACACGATGGTAATGAGAATGGAAAGCCCAAAGTGTCGCATCTACTCTTCCCTGAATTAGAAAGGCCGAAAAAACCGGTTTATTCCCGCAAGTATCCGAGGGCCAGAATCCTTCTGTCAAGCGAGCATTGAATTCGCAATTGCCGGGTGATACGGTTCAAAAGATTGGATCCGATGAAGCTAAGTCAATAAGGAGATGACGGTAGACGCTTCGCTATTGCACCCCATAACCGGGCAGTGTCCGCCAATACGTTGGCGCCGGCTGGCGACCCTTTCAAAGGTGTCCACTCGGGGGGTAGCAACTGACACCTATCGCAACGCTCGGGGGGGCATGTCTGTTGTCAGTCACGTCGTGGGCGCTCTGCTGCCACGCAAGCCGACCAACGTCCGCACGACCGTCGCCATCTCGGTACCCGCTGCCGCAAGGACTGGCCCCGCCATTGGCACAGGCGAGCAAGCAGCGGCCGCCATACCCTGCCCTTGCCCAGCCGCGCAGTTCGCAACGTGCGTCATTGGCACCTGGCCGGCACACGCCGCCACGCAACTGGCTTGCATCTGCCGCGACCATCGCCGGCCCATGCAGCAACGGGCCGTCCCAGGCACCCGCCCCATACCGCAGTCTCCCGCGAGCCAGCTAGCGCTGCGCACGCGTGCGCCACTGAACCTACTTACCGCACCCTTTGCAGAACGGGCCCTGGGCCCATAACAGGAGCTACACAATGCGTCGTCTTCCAGTCTTCATCTTGGCCGATGTCTCCGGCTCGATGCTCGGTGAGCCCATCGAAGCCGTGCGCACCGGCGTGCAGACCATGCTGTCCTCGCTGCGCCAGGATCCCTATGCGCTGGAAACGGCATACATCAGCATCATCACGTTCTCCGACGCCGCCCAGACCGTGGTCCCGCTGACCGAGCTGGTCTCGATCCAGGCACCGGATTTCAAGGCCGGCGGCACCACCGCACTGGGCGCAGCACTGAAGGAGCTTGCCCGCTCCATCGAGCGCGATGTCCGCAAGAGTTCACCGGAACAGAAGGGTGACTGGAAGCCGCTGGTATTCCTGCTGACCGACGGTGCGCCAACCGACAACCTGCAGGAAGGCATCAACGAAATCCGCAACGCCAAGATCGGCACGTTCGTTGCCTGCGCGGCCGGCCCGAATGCCGACACCACCGAGCTGTCCAAGATCACCGAATCGGTGGTGCGTCTGGACACGCTGGATTCGAACTCGGTCAAGAGCTTCTTCAAGTGGGTGAGCTCGTCGGTCTCCACCTCCAGCCAGAAGATCGAATCCGGCGGCGTGGACCTGACCAAGGGCTTGAACGAGCTGCCGCCGCCGCCGCCGGAAGTGCAGGTTGTGATCTGAAGCGCACCACACGGATACGTAGCAGTACACAACAGGGATTGCCATGTCAGATCGCCGTTTGATCATCTACTTCCTCGCCGACACCTCCGGGTCGATGCGCGGGGAACCCATCGAATCGGTCAACATCGGGCTGCGCTCGATGATGTCCGCGTTGCGCCAGAATCCCTATGCACTTGAAACGGTGCATCTGTCGATCGTCACTTTCAACTCGGAGGTGGCCGAGATTCTGCCGATCACGCCGATTGAAACCGCCGCGATACCGGACATCGTCTGCCCGCAGTCGGGGGCCACCATGCTCGGCGAAGGACTGGAATTCATCGCCGCCAAGGTGCAACGCGAGGTGCGCCGCTCCAGTGCCGACAACAAGGGCGACTGGCGCCCGCTGCTGTTTGTGCTCACCGATGGCAAGCCCACCGATGTACTGGCATTCAAGGAAGTGGTGCCGAAGATCAAGGCCTGTGGCTTTGGCACCATCATCGCCTGCGCAGCCGGCCCCAAGGCCGATGCCGAGGCGTTGAAGACCTTCGCCGACCGGGTGGTCAGCCTGGACACCATGGATGCGAACTCGTTCTCCAGCTTCTTCCAGTGGGTGTCGACGGCGGTCACCGCCGGCAGCAGCAGCGTCGGTGCGGCCAGCACCGGCGTGGAACTGCCACCGCCGCCGCCCGAAGTCCAGGTCGTGTTCTAAGCCATCGAAGGCAACAAGGAGCCCCATATGCGTCGCCTTCCCGTTTTCATCGTTCTCGACCTGTCCGAATCCATGATCGGCGAGGACCACCGTCGCCTGCAGGAGGGGATCGCCAACCTTTCCTCGATGCTCAAGACCGATCCCCAGGCGTTGGAGACGGTCTATATCAGCCTGATTGGCTTTGCCGGCCAGGCACGGACATTGACGCCGCTGGTGGAGGTGGCTTCGTTCTATCCACCACGCCTACCGGTCGGCTCGGGTACCAACCTCGGCCGGGCGATGACCCACCTGATGGACGAGATCGACCTGCAGGTGCGCAAGACCACACCGGACCAGAAGGGCGACTGGAAGCCCATCATCTACCTGATGACCGACGGCAAGCCTACCGACGCCATCGATGCGGCGGTGGAGCGCTGGAACAAGCACTACGCCCAGCGCTCCTCGTTGGTCGCGGTGGGCATCGGCCAGTACGCCAGCCTGAGCGCACTGCGCAGGTTCACCGACAACGTACTGAACTTCGCCAACGGTGGTGACCAGCAGTTCCACAAGTTCATCACCTGGGTAAGCCAGTCGGTATCGGTACAGAGCAGAAGCGTGGGCATGGCCGGCGACAGCGGCGTGAACCTGGCCAAGTTCGATGAAAGCTTCCTCAAGAAAATCGAACAGGCGGCCTCGCAGATCACCCAGGATGAAGACTTCGCCATCATCCGTGCCACCTGTTCCAAGAAGAAGCTGCCGTACCTGATGAAGTACGAGAAGTCGCCTTCGCAGATCCGCACCGAGTACATGTCGCTGGACGTGATGCCGTACCTGCTCACAGGCGTGTACCCGGTCGAGAAGGACTACAACGACTGGTCCGAGAGCAACTCCATCGAAGGCAGCATCAACAGCGACCAGCTGCTGGGCTCACCGGGCTGCCCGCATTGCGGCAACCCGATTGGTTTTGCGATGTGCAGCTGTGGTGCGGTGATCTGCCTGGCAGGTGGCGGCGCGGCGCTCTGCCCGGTGTGCAACAAGCAAGGCAACTTCGGCCAGGGCGAAGGTGATGGGTTCGACGTAACCAGGGCACGAGGCTGACATGGCATTCAAGGATCCCGGCAACAATGGCCGGCAGCTGCTGCAGATGGCAGCAATGCTGGCCGCCACCGCTGAAGCAAAGAACTACGATGGCGAAATTCTGCAGGCCTTCATCGGCTCGTCCGATGAACTGAAGCTGGCGGAGGACTTCCTGCAATCGGTGCAGGAGCGCTGGCGTTCCCATCTCGACACCACAGAGACAGCCACGGAGCCGTTGCAGGCAGGGACTGTCGACGCAACCGCGGTCGCGACAACTACCGACGTAGCCGCCACAGTTGCCTGCGATGTACAGACGGGCGAATCAGCGCAGGCAGCGACACAGACACCTGCGCTGAACGAACCCACAGCAACCGCCGCCGACACCAACAGCGCGGCTGCGCCTGCAGTGGCGGCTGAAGCTGAGCTTGCCCCCGGCACAACGGATTCGACTGCAAGCGCAGCACCTGTCGCGTTTGCGGTCGCTGCACCTGCATTGGCCATCGCCACTACCGCTACCGCAACTGTTACCGCTCCGGTCGCCACTGCCGCACCGGTCGCAGCAATGGCGCCTCCACCAAAGGTCTATCCGGACATGAAAATCCAGCTCGCCAATGCCAAGGCCGGCCAGCCCTATGAAGGCGCGTTTGTCATCGCGCCTGCCGCACAGATCACCATCATCGGCGTGCAGGCCCCTGAAGGTATGGGCCTGTTCCACGCCCCCGGCAGTACCAGCATTCAAGGCACGCCGGCGATGGCTGGTGACTTCGAGCTGCAGGTGAAGTATCGCTTCAGCGATGAAGCGGCGGATGCGCCAGTACGCATTGCCAAAGTCAACCTGACGGTGACCCCGGACCCACGCTCACTGTGGCAGAACCTGCCTTCGGACAAGGGCGTTCCGTTCTGGAAGCCGGATCAGGATGCCAAGTTGATGGCCGACGAGAAGATCGTCGCAGCCAGCCAGCGCGGTCGCTCGCACGCGCACAAAGGCACCTGCCGCGACGATGATTTCTTCATCGACACCTGCAACGGCTGGCAGATTGCAATCGTCGCCGATGGAGCCGGCAGTGCCCGCTACTCACGCGAAGGCGCGCGACGCGCAGCGCAGGCAGCCGGTAATTTCATCATCAATGCGCTGGCCAACGATGCCGCGTTGCTGCTGGCAGCCGACGACATCATCGCCGCCCCCTCGGTCGAGGAACGCGGCAAGAAACATGATGCGCTCAAGTCAGCGTTCTATTCCGTGGTTGGTCATGCCGCCCATGACGCACTGAAGACCCTGAGCGTGCTGGCCAATGAAGGCGGCCCCGATGGACTCCCGGTCAGCCTGGCTGATCTGAATACCACCCTGCTCATCGCCGTGCGCAAGCAGCACGCTGGCAAGCACATCATCGGCAGCTACAGCATCGGTGACGGCGCCATCGGCATCCTCGCCGGCGATGACGTGCATCTGGGCGGCAAGCCCGATGGTGGTGAATTCTCCGGCGGCACGCGCTTCCTGGCCGCTGCCTACGTACAGCAGGACCAGCTCTGGGAGCGCACCCGTGCGTTCGTGCTTGATCAAGCGCAGTCCATCGTGCTGCTCACCGATGGCGTGTCCGACCCGAAATTCAAGAGCGACAATGCGCTCGAGGAACGTGTGGCCTGGGATGCCCTGATGGACGAAGTAGTCAGCCATACCGGCTTCCCGGTAGTGGAAGAGAACCTGGCCGAAAAGCTCGTCGACTGGCTCAACTTCTGGGTACCCGGCGAACACGACGACCGTACGATCGCAATCATCTGGTGACCTATGGCAAGCATTGTTTCTCTCAAAACCCATGATGGCCGCGACATCTCCTACATCGATGAGGTGAAGGGACAGGGAGGCATGAAGGATGTCTATTTCTCCCCAAACCGTGACTATGTCGTTGCCTTCTTCCGCGACAAGCAGGACCCCGGCGCCAAGGAACGGCTGATCCAGATCGCCGACACCTATCGCCACGGCATCTACAACAAGGAAGGCGGCAGTTACTGGAAGGACCTGTTCTGCTGGCCCACGGGCGTGGTTGAGCACCAGGGTCGACTGGGCGTGGTGGCACCGTTCTACAACCCGAACTTCTTCTTCGCCGTGGGCAGCCGCAACGGTGACAGCCTGGGCATCAAGGGCCGCGAGAAAGAAGGCAAGTGGTTCGCAAGCGCCAAGAACCGCAACACCTTCATCGACCCGAAGGAACTGGGCGACTGGAGCACCCACCTCAAGATCGGCTTGATGATTGCCCGCGCGGTGCGCCGTCTGCACGCCGCTGGGCTTGCCCACTCCGATCTCTCATACAAGAACGTGCTGGTCGACCCCTCACGCGGCGCCGCCTGCGTGATCGATATCGACGGCCTGGTAGTCCCCGGCAAGATCCCGCCGTTGGTGGCCGGCACGCCGGACTTCATCGACCCGTTGGTGATGATGACCCAGCGCCTGGCGCTGGGCGACCCGCAGCGGGTATTGCCCAGCATCCGTACCGATCAGCACGCCTTGTCGGTGCTGATCTACATGTATCTGCTGTATCGCCATCCATTGCGCGGACCGAAAGTGCATGACGTCGGCGACCCGCAGCGCGATGAAGAGCTGTCCATGGGCGAGAAAGCGTTGTGGATCGAAAATCCCACCGACACTTCAAACCGCATCCGTCCGGCCGACCTGAAAGCTTCCCAACTACCGTGGGGCGATCCGGCCAAGGTTTCCTACAAGGTCACCGGGCCTTACCTGGCGCCCTTGTTCGAACGCGCGTTCACCACAGGCCTGCACAACACCACGCAGCGACCCTCGGCGGACGAGTGGGAAGTCTCGCTGGTCAAGACCGTCGACCTGTTGCAGCCCTGCACCAACACCAGCTGCGAGCAGAAGTGGTATGTCTTCGACAACAGCAACTCGCCACGCTGCCCGTTCTGCGGCACCCCGTACAAGGGCAGCCTGCCGGTGCTGAATCTGTACTCCTCGCACAAGGAGGGCAACTTCCGGCCAGACAACCACCGGCTGATGGTCTACAGCAACCAATCGCTGTTCTCCTGGCACATGTTCAAGAACGTGTTCCCCAACGAGAAACTGGCTGAGAACCTGCGCCGCCGACTGGGCTACTTCGTGCTTCACCAAGGCAAGTGGTGGCTGAAGAACGAGGCAATGCCGCAGCTATGGGACGCCAGCAACAAGACCCAGATTCCGCTTGGCGGGCAGATCGAGCTCACCGATGGCCTGCAACTGTTGAACAAGGAAGAAGGCGGCCGCCTGATCGTTGTGCAGATGGCCCATGGCGCCTGATTGGCCTGACAACACGCTGCAGCGCTGACGACACAGTCGCTGCAACAAACGGACGCCGCCCAGGCTTGGGCGGCGTTCTGCGTTATGACCCGGGCGTTGCTCCACCACGGTCAGCGCGTGCGCAGGGCAGCCACCCGCTGGATACCGTACCGACACAGGTCATAGACCGTAAGCACCACCCACGCCAGGCATTGCCATACCAGCGGAAGCAGATGGAGCAACACTTTTACAATTGCGGCAAGCACGACAAAGCACAGTACAAGCACGGCCATGACACCGGCATTCTTACCCCAGCTCTGGCGAAAGCTCAGCCCCGGAATACCCGTACGCAGACTGAAACCGCGCGTACCCACCGAACCATGCCGTGAGCGATGACTCAGCGATGCGCCGGAACCACTGGCATTGAGCCCCCAACCACCACCAAGCCTGATACGCCGCTGAAAACGAAATCCCATGACACCTCCTGTGCTGGAGGCGGATTTCTGCCACGAATCCGATCGACTGACAAGTCGCCGGTCCAGCCTCAGCCCTGCATTGCCTGCAAGAGCCAAAGCGGCCACTTACGGCCAGCAACGTCGTGCGCATCCTGGCGACTCCGGAGGCGTCGCAGTGATCAATCACTGCGACGCTTCAGACAATCATTCCACCGTAACGCTCTTGGCCAGGTTGCGCGGCTTGTCCACATCGGTGCCGCGTGCCAGGGCGGTGTGGTAAGCCAGCATCTGCACCGGGATGGTGTGGACGATGGCGCTGAGCACGCCGGCATGGCGGGGTGTACGGATCACATGCACGCCCTCGGAGGCATTGAAGTTGCTGTCCTGGTCGGCAAACACGAACAGCTCGCCACCGCGTGCGCGCACTTCCTGCATGTTGGATTTCACCTTCTCCAGCAGGCTGTCGTTGGGGGCGATCACCACCACCGGCATCTCCGCGTCCACCAGCGCCAGCGGGCCGTGCTTGAGCTCGCCGGCCGGGTAGGCTTCTGCGTGGATATAGGAGATTTCCTTGAGCTTGAGCGCGCCTTCCAGCGCGATCGGGTAATGCAGACCACGGCCGAGGAACAACGCGTTCGACTTGCCGGCGAAACGCTCGGCCCACGCGATGATCTGCGGCTCCAGGTTCAAGGCGTGCTGCACGCTGCCCGGCAGATGCCGCAGTTGCTCCAGGTAGTCTGCTTCCTGGGCGGCATCAACCTTGCCATGCAGTTTGCCCAGCACCACGGTCAGCTGGAACAGCGCGGCCAGCTGGGTGGTGAACGCCTTGGTCGAGGCCACGCCGATCTCGGCACCGGCACGGGTGTAGCAGACCAGCTCGCTGGCACGCGGAATCGCGCTTTCCGGCACATTGCAGATCGATAGCGTGTGCAGGTGACCGAGCGACTTGGCGTACTTGAGCGCTTCCATCGTGTCCAGGGTTTCGCCGGACTGGGAGATGGTGACGATCAGATGCCTGGGATTGGCATAGGCAGCGCGGTAGCGGTACTCGCTGGCGATCTCCACGCTGCACGGCAGGCCGGAGATGGCTTCGATCCAGTACCGCGCGGTCAAGCCGGCGTAGTAGCTGGTACCGCAGGCCAGGATCTGCACGCCTTCGATGTCCTTGAACACCGCTTCGGCGTTCTGGCCGAACAGGGTTGCCGGGAACCCACCGGCATCAATCGCTGCCTCGACGGTGTCGGCCAGCGCGCGCGGCTGCTCGTGTATTTCCTTCTGCATGAAGTGGCGGTACGGGCCCAGCTCCAACGAGGCCAACGACACGTCCGACATGCGCTGCTCGCGCTGTGCCGGTGCGTTGTTGGCATCGAATACACGCACGCCCTGGCGGGTCAGTTCTGCGGTGTCGCCTTCTTCCAGGAACATCACCCGGCGGGTGGCCTGCAGGATGGCCGATACGTCGGAAGCGACGAAGTTCTCGCCCTCGCCAAGGCCGATCAGCAGCGGGCAGCCCATGCGTGCCACCACCATGCGCTCGGGCTCGTTCTCGCTGATCACCGCCAGCGCGTAGGCACCAGTCAGTTCCTTGACCGTGCGCTGCAAGGCGCTGAGCAGATCATCTTGATCAGCCTTGAGGTGATGATGGATCAGGTGGGCGATGACCTCGGTATCGGTCTGCGACTCGAACACATAGCCCAACGCCAGCAGCTTCTCGCGCTGTTCTTCGTGATTCTCGATGATGCCGTTGTGCACCAGCGCCACGCCCTGGCTGATATGCGGATGGGCATTGGATTCAGTCACACCACCGTGGGTGGCCCAGCGGGTATGGCCGATGCCCATCACCGAATGGAACTGCTCGGCGATGGCCGCGCCCTCCATTTCGGCAACACGACCGGTGCGACGCACACGGCGGATGTGCTCGCCATCGAGCACGGCTATGCCGGAAGAATCGTAGCCGCGGTATTCCAGCCGCTTGAGTCCTTCAATCAATACCGGAACCACATCGCGATCAGCAATCGCCCCAACAATCCCGCACATAGCCTATCCATTGGTAATTACGAGCGGACATTCTAAGTCAGCTGGATCAGACATCCAGCGGACATACCTGGACATCGCCCCCCGGACACTGTCCGCGCGAGCGTCCGCGGACACCCGGACACTCACATCGATGAATATTTCCCAAACAAATTCAATTACTTGGAGTTGGCACGCGATCTGCTTAATGAATAACAAACCCAGCAGCGAAGCCGACGATGATCCGCGACACCTCCGCCCAGGACCAGGTAAGTACCCAGCGCCCGCAGCCCGTGTGGCGGCGCTACATGTGGCCTACGGTCATCACCGTGGTGGTGGTGGCCGGCATCGGTTACGTCGTCAGCAACTGGCTGGGCGCCAGTCGCTCGTTCGACGGCGACCGCCTGCGCATTGCCGAAGTGAGCCGCGGCAACCTGGTCCGCGACATCGCCGCCGATGGCCGCGTCATCGCCGCCAACAGCCCGGTGCTGTATGCCATCTCCTCCGGCACGGTGACCTTGAAGGTCGTCGCCGGTGACGTGGTCAAGCAGGGCCAGGAATTGGCAGTGATCGACAGCCCGGAACTGCGCAGCAAGCTGGCGCAGGAACAGGCGACGCTGGCTGGCCTGGAAGCCGAAGCCGGCCGCGCCGCACTCGATGCCACCCTGGCCCGCGCCACTGGTGCCAAGATGTCGGATCAGGCCGGGCTGGTGCGCGTCGCTGCCGAGCGCGACCTGCAGCGCTACCAGCGCGGCTTTGATGGTGGCGCGGTACCGCAGGTCGACCTGGCCAAGGCCCAGGACGAATTGAAGAAAGCCCAGATCGAACTGCAGCACGCCCAGCAGGACGCCAGTCTGCAGAGCCAGGGGGCAAGCCTGGATGCACGCAACAAGCGCTTGATGGCGGATCGCCAGGAAGCCGTGGTGGCTGAAGTGAAGCGCCAGGTAGATGCACTGACCCTGCGCGCGCCGTTCGATGGTCAAGTCGGTCAGGTCCAGGCCACCCAACACACCCAGGTTGCCACCAACGCCCCGATCCTGGGCGTGGTCGATCTGTCGCGCTTCGAGATAGAAATCAAGGTACCGGAAAGCTTCGCCCGTGATCTGGCGATCGGCATGCCGGCCCAGCTCACCAGTGGCTCCGGCCAACCGTACCCGGGCGAGATCGCTGCGGTGTCACCGGAAGTGGTGAACGGCGAAGTCGTCGCCCGCCTGCGCTTCTCCGACAAGCAGCCGCCGGGCCTGCGCCAGAGCCAGCGCATGAGCGCCCGCATCCTGCTGGACACCCGCAACAACGTGCTCAAGGTCGAGCGCGGCCCGTTCGTCGAGCAGTCCGGTGGTCGCTACGCCTATGTGGTCAGCGGCAGCACCGCGGTGCGTCGTCCGATCCAGACCGGCGTCAGCAGCCTGGGCGAAGTTGAAATCGTCTCCGGCCTGCAGCCGGGCGAGAAGATCGTTGTCTCCGGCGCGGATCTGTTCGGCGACATCGAACGCGTGTCGATCAATTGATAGGGGCCGGGATTGGGGATTCGGGAATCGTGATTGGAAACAGCTGCAGGCGTCCGGGTTGTCGTGAGCCCTGCCGTCCACGCTGCAAACCTCGAATTCCCTCCCCCATCGCCGGCCCTGGCATCACCCATTCAAGCGCAGTCCCAGAACCCCGTTCCCGCTCCACCTTCCACATTCCCCGTCGCTGAAAGGAATACCCATGCTCCATATGCAATCCGTCTCCAAGGTCTTCCGTACCGAACAGGTCGAAACCCATGCGCTGCGTTCGCTGGACCTGCATGTGCGCGAAGGCGAATTCGTCGCGGTCACCGGCCCGTCGGGCTCGGGCAAGACCACCTTCCTCAACATCGCAGGCCTGCTGGAAACCTTCACCAGCGGCCAGTACCTGCTTGATGGCCAGGACGTCAGCCACCTCGGCGACGACGCCCGCTCGCGCCTGCGCAACCAGAAGATCGGCTTCATCTTCCAGGGCTTCAACCTGATCCCCGACCTCAACCTGTTCGACAACGTCGATGTGCCGCTGCGCTACCGCGGCATGCCCTCGGCCGAGCGCAAGCAGCGCATCGAGAAGGCCTTGAGCGACGTCGGCCTGGGTTCACGCATGAAGCACTACCCGGCCGAACTGTCCGGCGGCCAGCAGCAGCGTGCTGCAATCGCGCGCGCCCTGGCTGGCAGCCCGCGCCTGCTGCTGGCCGACGAACCGACCGGTAACCTGGACACGCAGATGGCACGCGGCGTGATGGAACTGCTGGAAGAAATCAACAGCCAGGGCACCACCATCGTCATGGTGACCCATGATCCGGAACTGGCCGCACGCGCCCAGCGCAACGTGCACATCGTCGATGGCCAGGCCACCGACCTGATCCGCGAGCCGGTGCTGGCACACGCCGCCCGCATCGCCGCTGTCGCCGACAACCAGGGCTGAGCCCCATTCCGCCACGCGCAGCGCCTGAGCTGCCAAGGATCGTCCATGTTCAGTTACTACTTCAAACTTGCGCTGCGCAGCTTCGGCCGCAACAAGATCCTGACCGCGCTGATGGTGCTGGCCATCGCCCTCGGCATCGGCGCGGCGATGACCACTTTGACTGTATTCAAGGTGCTGTCCGGTGATCCGATCCCGCACAAGAGCGATCGCCTGTTCTACGTGCAGCTGGATCCAGGCATGCGTGAGGGCTACAAGGCCGGTGAAGAGCCGGAGATGCAGTTGACCCGCTTCGATGGTGAAACCCTGCTCAGCCAGAAGAAGGCGCCGCGTCAGGCTTTGATGACCGGCGGTGGTGGCATCGTCGATCCGCGTGTAGATGCGCTCAAGCCTTTCAGCATCAGCATGCGCTACACCTCGGCCGATTTCTTCCCGATGTTCGATACCCCGTTCGCGTTTGGACAGGGCTGGACCGGCGATGAAGACCAGGGCCGCAGCCGCGTTGCAGTAATCAGCAAAACCCTGAATGACAAGCTGTTCAAGGGCGCGAACAGCGTCGGCAAGGAAGTGCTGGTGGAAGGCCATGCCCTGCGCATCGTCGGCGTACTCAAGGAATGGAAGCCAGCCCCAAAGTTCTATGACCTCTACTCCGGCAAGTTCGATTCCGAAGAAGACGTATTCGTGCCGTTCAGCACCTCGCTGGAGCTCAAGCTGGACCGCAATGGCAGCATGAACTGCTTTGGCCGCGAGATCGTCAACGACGTGATGGCCTTGAACGTGCCCTGCGCATGGGCACAGTACTGGGTAGAGCTGGATTCACCCAGCGATGCCAAGGATTTCAAAGCGTATCTGGACAACTACTCCGAGCAGCAACGCGCCAGCGGCCGCTTCGAGCGTCCGGCCAACACCCGCCTGCGTGATGTCATGGACCTGATGGAATACCGCAATGCGGTGCCGGGCGATGTACGCCTGCAGATGTGGCTGGCATTCGGCTTCCTGCTGGTGTGCCTGGTCAATACCGTTGGCCTGTTGCTGGCCAAGTTCCTGCGCCGCAGCGGTGAGATCGGCGTGCGCCGTGCACTGGGTGCCAGCCGCGCGGAGATCTTCAAGCAATGCCTGATCGAGGCCGGCACGATTGGCTTGGCCGGCGGCCTGCTCGGCCTGGTGTTTGCACTGTTCGGACTGTGGGCAGTACGTCAGCGCCCAGCCGAATACGCCTCGCTCGCCCATCTGGACGGTTCGATGCTGCTGATCACCTTTGCTCTTGCGGTATTCGCCAGCATGCTCGCCGGCATCCTGCCCGCCTGGCGCGCCATGCAGGTAGCACCAGCACTGCAGCTCAAGAGCCAGTAATGCCCTGCCCCCTCCCTTGCGCAACGCGCAGGGGAGGGCTGGGGAGGGGCGCTTTGGCAGTTTCAGTTGCCATCGCCTCTTCCCCATCAACCTCACTCCCAGCGCCACGCTTCCCCGGAGATACCTCATGGAAATCCGTCCCATCCTCTCCACGCTGTCACGGCACAAGACAGCTGCCGCACTGATCGTGCTGGAGATCGCGCTGAGCTGCGCCATCATCTGCAACGCGCTGTTCATCGTTTCCCAGCGCATCGACAACATGCAGCAGGCCAGCGGCATCGATGAAAGCCAGCTGATCGAGATCGGCCTCAGTGGCATCGGCAAGCAGGTAGACGGCGATGCGCGCACGGTCGAAGACATTGCCTCGTTGCGCGGCATCGCTGGCGTTGAGAACGTGGCCATCATCAACCAGCTGCCGTTCCAGGGCGGTTCCTGGAATACCTCGTTGGCCGCCAGCCCCGAACCCGATGCGCAGTCGGTCAACGGCGCGCAGTACACCATCGGTGAGAATACGCTCAAGACCTTGGGCTTGAAGTTGACTGCCGGGCGCGACTTCAATGCCGACGAGTACATGAGCAATGAGGTTCTTGAGAAGGAGAAGAACCTTGAAGCCATGAAGTTCTCGGTGATCCTCACCGAATCCATGGCCAAGAAGCTGTTCCCGGATGGTGCTGCGGTTGGCAAAACCCTGTACATGGCCAACATCCCGATGACTGTCGTCGGTGTGGTGCAGACCCTGCTGCGGCCCAACAACCAGAACGGCAACCGCACCGATTCGCTGATGTTCCCGGTCCGCATGAACTACGCCAACGGCGGCCGCTTCGTCATTCGCGTGACCGACCCTGCGCGCCGCGCTGAAGTGCTGAAGCAGGCAGTGGCAGCGCTGGAAAAGAACGATCCCAATCGTTTGATCTACAGCAAGCAGACCGTCGAAGAGAAGCGCGCCAAGTACTTTGCCGACGACCGCGACATGATCGGCCTGCTGCTGATCGTCAGCGGCCTGCTGTTGCTGGTGACCGCACTGGGCATCATCGGCCTGGCCAGCTTCTGGGTGCAGCAGCGCACCAAGCAGATCGGCATCCGCCGTGCCCTGGGCGCTACCCGCGCGCAGATCCTGCGTTACTTCCAGACTGAGAACTTCCTGCTGGCTGGTATCGGCATCGTGGTCGGCATGTTGCTGGCCTACCTGCTCAACCAGTGGCTGATGGGCCGCTACGAGCTGCCGCGCTTGCCGCTGCTGTATCTGCCGGTAGGCGCGGTGCTGCTGTGGCTGCTGGGCCAGATCGCGGTATTCGGCCCTGCCCGCAAGGCGGCATCGATTCCACCGGCAGTGGCCACCCGCAGCACCTGATCCGTCGACTCAAGGAAGGGACATGTTCGGCTACTACCTGCAACTGGCCTGGCGCGGCTTCGGCCGCAACAAGGTGCTGACCACCTTGATGGTGCTGACCATCGCGGTAGGTATAGGCGCGACCATGACTACCCTTGGCCTGTACTTCGTACTGTCAGGGGATCCGATTCCAGGCAAGAGCCAGCAGCTGTTCTACCCGCAGCTGGAACCGCGCAGCTTGGGCAAGGACGCTACGCTGGAATCGGATCCGCTGGAGCAGATGACCCGCTACGACGCCGAGGAGTTGCTGCGGCAGAAGCGTGGCGATCGGCAGGCGCTGATGTCGGCCGGTTCGGTAACGGTGTTGCCTGCGGGCAACGCCGCACAACCGTTCCGGGTAATGACGCGCTATACCTCGGCTGACTTCTTCCCGATGTTCCAGGTGCCGCTGGCCACTGGCAACAGCTGGAATGCTGCCGACGATGATGGCCGTGCGCTGGTTGCAGTCATTGACCGCAAACTGGCGCAACGGCTGTACGGCACGGAGGATGCCATTGGCAAGGAACTACGCCTGCCGCAAGGTGTGTTCCAGGTGGTCGGCGTGCTTGGCAACTGGAATCCAACGCCGCGCTTCTATGACCTGACCAGCCAGCGCTATGGCGGTGATGAACAAGTCCTGCTGCCGTTTTCCACCTCGCGAGCACTGACCTTGGATACCCAGGGAAGCATGAACTGCTGGGGCAGCAGCGATGGCGGCGAAGGCAATCGCGGGCTCACCGCCCCCTGTGCCTGGCTGCAGTACTGGGTGGAGCTGGACACGCCGCAGAAAGCCCGCGACTACCTGAAATACCTGGCCGACTATTCCGATACCCAACGTGCCAGCGGCCGTTTCGAACGCCCGACCAATGTGCGCCTGCATGATGTGATGGGCTGGCTGGACTTCAACCGCATCGTGCCCAACGATGTGCGCCTGCAGATGTGGCTGGCCTTCGGCTTCCTGCTGGTCTGCCTGATCAACACGGTGAGCCTGCTGCTGGCCAAGTTCCTGCGCCGCAGTGGCGAGATCGGCATCCGCCGGTCGCTGGGCGCTTCGCGCACCGACATCTTCAAACAATGCCTTGTCGAAGCCGGTTCCATCGGGCTGGCCGGCGGAGCACTGGGGCTGGGCTTCGCCGCGATGGGGCTGTGGCTGATCCGCCAGCAGCCAGACGAGTACGCGAAGCTGGCACAGATGGATGTCACCACCTTGTGGATGACCTTCGTACTGGCCGTTGGCGTGAGCCTGATTGCCGGATTGCTGCCGGCATGGCGTGCCATGCAGATTCCTCCCGCACTACAGCTCAAGAGCCAATGACGCGCTGGCATTGAATCCACCCCGTCAGCAACGGCAGCTTCCGCCGCCACGGAGAACCCCCTTGGACATCCGCCCCACCCTGTCGATGCTGTCCCGCCAGAAGATTGCCGCACTGCTGGTCGTGTTCGAGATCGCGATCAGCTGCGCCATCATCTGCAATGCGGTCTTCATCATCAGCACCCGCGTTGCGCAGCTACAGCTGAAAAGTGGCGTGGCCGAGGATGAACTGGTCTACCTGGCCACCAGCAGCCTGCTGCCGGACGTCAACTACGATGCACTGCGCAAGCAGGATCTGGCCGCACTTGCTGCCGTCCCCGGCGTCAAAGCGGCCAGCAGCATCAACCAGATTCCGTATGGCAGCAATGTCTGGGGCTCGGGCATACGCCTGCGGCCGAACCAGACACGCCCGACGGTACATGCCACCAATTACATGGACGACGGCCAGTTGCTGCCAACCTTTGGTTTGCAGCTGCGCGAAGGGCGCGGCTTCAAGCCCGACGAATACCTGGAGAACAGCGCTTTTGTTGGTGGCGATGCCAATCCTGTCGTACCCAGCGTGCTGTTGAGCCACTCACTGGCCAAGTCCCTGTTTCCAGATGGCAACGCGGTGGGCAACAACATCTATGTCTGGGGCAGCAAGCCGACCCAGGTGGTTGGTGTTATCGACGATCTGCTGGCACCGGGCGAAGCCGGCGAATTCAGCAACCGCTTCGACAGCATGGTGTTTCCGGTCCGCGTATCCAACGGCGCCTATGCACTGCGCACCAGCCCCGAGCAGCGCGAGGCCGTACTGAAGGCCGCCATTGCCGCACTCAACAAGGCCGACCCCAATCGCATCATCGAGGAACAGGGCACCGTGGCGCGCATGCGTGACGACTACCAGCACCGTGATCGCTCGGTGATCTGGCTGCTGCTTGCGGTCTGCATCGCGCTGCTGGCGGTAACCGCCTTCGGCATCGTCGGCCTTGCCAGCTTCTGGGTGCAGCAGCGCACTCGCCAGATCGGCATCCGCCGCGCCCTGGGTGCAACCCGCAAACACATCCTGCGCAATTTCCAGCTTGAGAACCTGCTGCTGAGCAGTGCCGGCATCATCGTGGGGCTGGTCCTGGCCTATGCACTGAACATGTTCCTGATGAGCCGGTACGAACTGCCGCGGCTGCCGCTGATGTATCTACCGGTGGCAGCGGTGCTGTTGCTGCTGCTAGGGCAGATCGCCGTACTTGGCCCAGCGCGCCGTGCTGCGGCCGTGCCACCGGCAGTCGCTACCCGCGCCGCCTGATCCTCTTCCACTGTTTCCCGGAGTCGCCCGATGAAAACCAAGCTGCCGTCCCTGCTGCTGATGCTGTGCCCGCTGCTGGTGATCCCAGCGCATGCAGCCGATGCTGGCAATGCCAACCTGCACGAAACCATCGCGGCACTCGACCACGGCATGTTCGACAGTTTCAACCACTGCAGCGATCCAGCCCAGTTCGAGAAGCACGCCAGCTACTTTGACCCGGCAGTAGAGTTCTACCACGACAACGGCGGCGTCACCTGGACCCGCGACGCCATGCTGGCGAACACCCGCAAGCATGCCTGCGGCAACTACACCCGGCAGTTGCTATCCGGCACGCTGGAGGTATTCCCGATCAAGGACTTCGGCGCCATCGAACAAGGCCAGCACCAATTCTGCGATCTGAAGGGCGAACACTGTGATGGCGTGGCCGACTTCGTCATCATCTGGCGCCTGCGCGATGGCCAATGGCAGGCCACCCGAGTATTGAGTTATGCACACCGCGCAGCAGCCGGAGAGCCAGCGCGATGAACTACACGCTGGAAACCGGACTGCGCGGCTGCATCCGCCACCCAAGGACGATGGCCCTGGTCGTACTCACCCTTGCGCTGGGCCTGGCCTCGGTGATGACCATGTTGACCCTGTTGTCGGTACTGGCGGCGGACCCCCTGCCCGGCATCAGCCAGAACCTTCATCTAGCCTGGGCAGACTCGCGAGAGGCGGCAAAGAGTGGTGAAAGCGACAGCTACGGTGACGGTTCACCGGTGCCGCCGCTGTGGAAGCTCACCGACGTGCAGGCGATGCGCCAGCTACGCCCGGATGTCCCGCAAGTGGCCTTGCTCACTGCCCCGCTGACTGTCAGCAACACCGACAACACGCTCAGCAAGAACGTTTCGACCAGCCTGGCCCTCGGCCCGATGCTGCAGGTATTCGGCGTACCGCTGCGCTACGGGCGTTCCTGGACTGCGGAAGAAGAGGCCGCACGCACACCGGTGGTGATCATCAGCCGCGCACTCAGCCAACACCTGCTGGGGCGCGAAGATGGCACCGGCGCCGAGATCCGTGTGGGCAAGCACAGCTTCCGCGTCATCGGCATCAGCGAGCGTTGGGCACCCCGCCCGCGCCCGCATTTTCTGCCTTCAAACAATGCCGGTTGGGAAGGTGATGGCGATGAGCTGTTCGCACCCGCCGAGGCGGTGCTGGCGTCAGGCGCAGAGATCACCAGCACCCGCATTTGTGATGGCAATGGCTTTGGCGGTTTCCGCTTCGATCAGATCGATACCCAGCAATGCCGGTGGCTGGTACTGTGGGCAGATCTGAAAGATGCACAGCAGCGCCACAACTACGCACAAAGCCTGCAGAACTTTGCCGCCGATCGTCATGCCGCCGGTATCTTCGCGCGCGCACCAAACACCCGTCTGCAGTCGATGGCGCAGTGGTTGCACACCAACCGCGTGGTACCGGACAGCGTGCGCTTGAACCTGTGGCTAGCGGCCGGCTTGCTGGTGTTGTGCCTGGTCAATGTCGCCGGCCTGCTAGCAGCGCGCTTCCTGCGCCGTGCTGGTGAGCACGGCGTGCGGCGGGTGCTGGGTGCACCACGCCGCGCGATCATCGCCGCCTGCCTGGTCGAGTCCACCCTGGCAGGCTTGCTGGGCGGATTGCTGGCATTGCCGCTGACGCTGGGCGGCCTGTGGCTGATGCGGCAACAAGGTGAAGCCTACTCATCACTGGCCCGGCTCAGCCCTGCGCTATTTGCCGGCCTGCTGTTGATGGCGGTTGTGACTGGCGTAGTGGTCGGACTGCTACCCGCCATCCGTGCCGCACGTCAGGAACCTGCGCTGCAGGTCAAAACCCTATGAACAAGGCCAAGGCATGAATCCTCTGCTCTCCTCCATGCGCCGCCAACCGCTGATGCCGTGGTTGATCGTGCTGCAGATCACCGTGGCCTGCGCCATCCTCTGCAATACCTTGTTCCTGTTGGCGCAACAGGCCGGACCACTGTTGATCGACGATGGCATCGCCGACAAGGAGGTCATCGTCATCGACCAGATCGTGCGCCCGGACGGCAACTGGACCGCAGCACAGGCCAGCGCAGGTGCCGATGCATTGGCAGCGATTCCCGGCGTGAAGCGTGCCACCGCCGTGGTCGGCGCACCGATGCGCGAGACTTTGACCATGGTCTACGACCTCAAGTCAGCCAACGGCCCCACCGTGCAGGTCAGCGGCTTCATCGGCAACCAGCTGATCGACACGCTGGGCCTGCAGCTCAGCCGTGGCCGCGACTTCCTCACCGACGAATACGCCGATCTACAGCTCGGTGACGATGCCAACACCGCCAGCACGCCCATCATCATCACCGAGGCATTGGGCCGGACCCTGTTCGACGGCAATCCGGTCGGGCAGGCGCTCACCTCCAGCGATGGCGGCAGCCACTATGTAGTTGTCGGTGTTGTCGCTCACCTGCTGCGCTACCAGCTCAGCGAACTGGACGATGGCAAGGCCGAGTACGCCATCCTGTTGCCACGACGCCCGGCCGGCCTGCCACTGCTGAGTTTCGTGGTGCGCGCCGAGGCCGATCAGCGCGATGCGGTAATCAAGGCCGTGCCTGGCGTACTGCAGACGGCCTATGCCGGGCAGATGGCAAAGAGCTTCAACCCGGTCGTGTCCAGCTACGAGCAGTTACGCAGCAACGGCATGCGCAACCGCCGCGCCGCGGTATGGCTGCTGCTCACGGTCAACGCGGTTGTCGCCACCATCACCCTGATCGGCATCGCCAGCCTCAGCGGCTACTGGATACAGCAACGCACCCGCCAGATCGGCATCCGTCGCGCCCTGGGTGCTACCCGCAGCCAGGTGATGCGCCATTTTCTGACGGAGAACCTGTTGTTGACCGCTGCTGGCTTGCTGATCGGTCTGCTGCTGGCGTTGCTGATCAACCAGTGGTTGATGCAGCATTACGAGCTGCCACGGTTGCCTTGGGCCTATCTGCTGGTCGCTGCCGGCTTGATGCTGCTGCTCGGGCAAGCTGCGGTTGCGGCACCTGCGCGGCGCGCCGCACGGCTGCCACCTGCCAGCGCGACCCGCAGCGTGTAATGTGCTGACTTCAGCGTCCGCGCTGCGTCCCCCAATCTTCTTCTGCGACAACTGATGCCACAGATCCTGATCATCGACGACAACACCGCCGTGGCCACCGCGCTGGATGTGCTGTTCTCCCTGCACGACATCGACACCCGCCACGCCTCCTCGCCCGAGCAGGGCCTGGCGATGCTGGCCGAGCATGAATTCGACCTGGTCCTGCAGGACATGAACTTCACCGCCGACACCACCTCCGGCGAGGAAGGCCAGGATCTGTTCCGACGCATCCGCCAGGCGCATCCGGACCTGCCGGTAATCCTGCTCACCGCGTGGACGCACCTGGACAGCGCCGTGGAGCTGGTCAAGGCCGGCGCCTCCGATTACCTGGCCAAGCCCTGGGATGACGGTCGCCTGTTGACCACGGTCAACAACCTGCTGGAACTGGCCGAAGCGCGCCGCGAACTGGCCCGCCGCCGTGCCCGCGAGCAGCGCCAGCAACAGGCCCTGCATGATCGCTACGACCTGCGCGGGTTGGTGTTCGCCGACCCGTCCAGCGAGCGCATCATCGCCCTCGCCTGCCAGGTAGCGCGCTCGGAATTGCCGGTCCTGATCACCGGCCCGAACGGTGCCGGCAAGGAAAAGATCGCGGAGATCATCCAGGCCAACTCGGCGCACAAGAAAGGTCCGTTCGTCGCGCTGAACTGCGGTGCCATTCCCTCCGAGCTGATCGAAGCCGAGCTGTTCGGCACCGAGGCCGGCGCCTATACCGGCGCCAACAAGGCCCGCGAGGGCAAGTTCGAGGCAGCCGATGGCGGCACCTTGTTCCTCGACGAAATCGGCAACCTGTCGCTGACCGGGCAGATGAAACTGCTGCGGGTGCTGGAAACCGGACGCTTCGAGCGGCTGGGTTCCAACCGCGAGCGGCAGGTAAAGGTTCGCGTGGTAAGTGCCACCAATGCTGATCTGCCAGCGATGATCCGCGCCGGCAGCTTCCGCGAAGATCTCTATTACCGGCTCAACACGGTCGAGCTCAGCTTGCCGGCGCTGGCCGAACGCCGCGAAGACATCCTGCCGCTGGCGCAATACTTCCTCGCCGATGGCAAGCCGCTGTCGGCACCGGCGTTGCAGGCGCTGCAGCGTCATAACTGGCCGGGCAATGTGCGCGAGCTGCGCAATGTGATCCAACGCGCAGCCCTGCTCGCACAGGGCCCGCGCATCGAAGTTGCCGACCTCAACCTGCCACGCGCGCCAGCACGTCCTACCGCACCTGCTGACGAGCCCGACCGCGAACACATTGTCAGCGCGCTGGAACGCGCTGGCGGCGTCATCGCCCAGGCCGCCGCCGAGCTGGGCTTGAGCCGGCAGGCGCTGTACCGCCGCATGGATCGCCACGGCATTCCGCGCGAGTGAGCACACATCAGTGAAAACGCGCTCCTTCACCTTCACTCTGTTTCTGCGCCTGCTGCCGGTGCTGGCACTTGCTGCGGCCCTGCCGTGGTTCCTGGCCTACTGGATGGACCGCGGCTGGGTGGTTGTGTGTGTTTCCACCGTGCTCCTGCTGGCGGCGATGTGGTGGGCGCTGAGCCGCGCCACCGCGCCGATCCGCTCGCTGTTGCGGGCACTGGCCGGCACCACCAGCAGTTATCGCGATGGCGAGTTCAACTTCGGCGTGCATTGGCGCGGCCACGATGAGTTCGCGCAACTGGTGCAGGCCCATGCCGAACTAGGCGATGTGCTGCGCGAACAACGGCAATCCCTGGTGCAGCGCGAGCTGCTGCTCGACACCATGGTGCAGAACACACCGGTGGCGATGCTGCTGCTAACCGACGGTGGCGATGGCGTGCAACGGGTGACCTTCTCCAACACGGCTGCGCGCAAGCTGCTGCACGGTGGCTGGAAACTGGAAGGCCAGCGCATGCATGAGCTGCTGGAGAACATGCCGATCGAGCTGCGCAATGCCATCGCCCGTGGCGGCGACAGCCTGTTCGCCGTACGTGACCCGGACGCGGCCGAAGACGATGATGACGACGAGCAGATCTATCACCTGTCGCGCCGCGCCTTCCATTTGAATGGACGCCCGCACGAGCTGTTGCTGCTGCGCCTGCTCACCGCCGAGCTGCGCCGCCAGGAAGTGCAGACCTGGAAGAAGGTGATCCGCGTGATCAGCCACGAACTCAACAATTCGCTGGCACCGATTGCCTCGCTGGCGCATTCCGGCGCTGAGCTGGTGCGACGTGGTCGCCATGATCGCCTCGAAGATATCTTCGGCACGGTCGAGGAACGCGCGCGTCATCTGGAAGGTTTCATTCGCGGCTATGCACGCTTTGCCAAGCTGCCGCAGCCGCAACTGCAGACCGTAGCCTGGAGCCAGTTCCTGCATGGCCTGCAGCAGCAGATCAGCTTCCGCATGGCACCGATGGCCGACGAACAATACAGCCGCCTTGATCAATCGCAGTTCTCGCAGGCACTGTTGAATCTGCTGAAGAACGCGCATGAAGCCGGTGCTGACAATGGCGCGCCGGATGATTCGGTGGAAGTACGCATCGCGCGACTGCCCAATTGGCTGCGGATCGAAGTATTGGATCGCGGTACCGGCATGAACGAGGCGGTGTTGCAGAACGCGCTGATGCCGTTCTATTCGACCAAGCGCAATGGCACAGGATTGGGTTTGGCATTGACCCGCGAGATCATCGAAGCGCACGGCGGCCGCATCTCCCTACAGAACCGCAAGGACGGCGGCCTGTGCGTGGCGATCCTGTTGCCGCATGACTAGAGCCATGTCTTTTGTAGGAGCGGCGTAAGCCGCGAAGCTGACATGGCATCCGAGCCAGTTAGACCGAAGATCTGAAAATACCCCGGCTTCGCGGCTTACGCCGCTCCTACAAAAGCTTGAGCCGATCCCACAAGGATGACTTACGCCTTTCACAGCTGCCGCTGCATCGCCAGCCGCAGCTCCATTGGAAAACCCGCCGCTGCCTCGGCCGCCATCACTTCGCGCATGCCTGCGCTCCAGTCCTGCGGCAGCCATTCGCTGAAGCCTTCGCTGGCATAGAAGGGTGCATTCCAGGCCACATCACTCAACGTAGACAGCACCACACGCTGATGCCCGCGCGCCCTCGCCTGCTCCACTGCGTGCCGCAGCAGGGCCCGGCCAAGTCCCTTGCGACCATATGCCGGCAAGACATCCATCTGCTGGACATGGAAATCCTCATCGAGCACGCCGGCCATCAGGTAACCGGCCAGTTCCTGTTCGCCGGCAACCACCCACAGCATTCCGCGCTGCCAGGCCTGTTCAAACAAATACGGCTCGGTCGGGCTCACAGCGAATAGCTCAGCAGCAGGATGTCCACGCAGACGCTCACCCGCCTGCGCTTCGATCAACGGCAGCAGCGCGAGCTCGCCGCGCTGCGCCAACCTTGGCTCAGGACTTTTTGACAGGTCGCGTCCAGCCTTCAATCGTTTGCTGCCTGGTGCGCGCCACCGTCAACTGGCCTGCCGGTGCGTTGCGGGTAATCACCGAACCGGCACCGATCGTTGCCCCATCCTCGATCGTCACTGGTGCCACCAGCGAGCTGTTGGAGCCGACAAAGACCTTGTCACCTATCGTGGTCTGGAACTTGTTCACGCCATCGTAGTTGCAGGTGATGGTGCCGGCACCGATGTTGGTGCCGCTGCCGATCACCGCATCACCCAGATAGGTGAGATGGTTGGCTTTGCTGCCCTTGCCCAGCGTGACCTTCTTGGTCTCCACGAAGTTGCCAACGTGCACGCCATCGGCCAGCACGGTGCCCGGGCGCAACCGTGCGAACGGACCGATCTGGGCTGCGCCTTCGCTGATCACACCTTCCAGATCGCAGTGCGGACGCACTTCGGTACCGGCGCCGAGCTTGACGTCCTTCAGCCGCACGAAGGCACCGATGCTGACGCCATCGCCCAGCTCGACCTCGCCCTCCAGAATCACGTTGGCGTCGATCTGCACGTCGCGGCCGACCTTGACCGTGCCGCGCTGGTCAAAGCGTGACGGATCCAGCAGGCGCGCGCCCTGCTCGCACAGCGCCTTGGCTGCACGCAGCTGCCATGCGCGTTCCAGCTGCGACAGCTGCCACGGGTCGTTCGCGCCTTCCGCTTCCTGCGCATCGGCTACCAGCACCAGTTCGGCCGGCGCGTATTCGCTGGCAGCGGAAGCGAACACATCGGTCAGGTAGTACTCGCCCTGTGCGTTACTGTTCGACAAACCCGACAACCAGCGACGCAGTGCGGTGGATTCAGCGGTGATGATGCCGGTGTTCACCGTACGGATGCGCTTCTGTTCATCGTTGGCATCCTTCTGCTCGACGATGGCTGCGACCTTGCCTTCGGCATCACGGACGATGCGGCCATAACCGTTGGGGTCATCCAGCTCGGCCACCAGCACCGCCAAGCGCGGGCCGTTGTTCAACAGTGCACTCAGCGTCTGTGCGCGCATCAACGGCACATCGCCGTACAGCACCAACACCTGCGCGGTATCGGGAACCTGCGGCATCGCCTGCTGCACTGCATGGCCAGTGCCCAGTTGCTGGCTCTGCTCGGCCCACAGCAGATCGGCTTGATCAGCGAAGGCGGCGCGCACTGCTTCACCACCATGACCGTAGACCACATGAATGCCGGCCGGCTCCAGCTCACGCGCAGTGGCAATCACATGGGCCAGCATCGGTTGCCCAGCGATGGGCTGCAGCACCTTGGGCAACAGCGATTTCATGCGCTTGCCGGCGCCGGCGGCGAGAATGATGACGTGCAGCGGCTGGGTCATGCGTACAACTTCCTTCGAGGTTCTCTTGATTCTAAGCGCAAGGGGGTAGCATTGCAGGCCATCAATAGAACCGTCGCGTCCATGAGCCTGTTCCGTCAGGGTAGCCAATATATCGCCATTGGGCTTCTGCAACTGTCGCTGGACTGGGGAGTGTTTGTCGCTGCCACCGCGTTGGGGCTGCCGGTAGCACCGGGCAATCTAGTCGGGCGCACCAGCGGCGCCTTGCTTGGCTTCTGGCTCAACGGTCGCTACACCTTTGCGGCGCAGGGTGAGCAGCGCCATGGCTGGAAGCGCTTTGCACGCTTTTTGGCGCTGTGGCTGCTGATGACCGCGATAAGTACATGGCTGGTCGATTGGGTGGCCGGCTCACTGGGCCTGCAATACGCATGGCTGGCCAAACCCGCGGTCGAAGCGGGGCTGGCCCTGCTCAGCTTCCTCCTGCTACGGCAGGTGGTTTATCGCTGAGTCTGGCGCTGCTCTGATCGCGCGGCCAATCGCCACCGCCACAGGGCCATCGGTCGATAACTCAGCGTGAGCACGTGCGTACCCGCGGGTACGCAGACAGCACGAAACAAACCATTCGCACGCAGCACCGGCAACGCCTGCCCATCGATCTCTGCCTCCCATCCGGGCACATACACCTCATTGACGACCACCAAAGCCGGCGCTTGGGCAACCACCTGCAGTGTGATGCTGCTGGCCAGATAGCTCCGCTCCGTCACCTGCGCCGCACCGCCAGATGAATCGGCGCAATCCACCAGCGCGTCATCCGGAAGCCAGACGGTTCGCGTGAAATCGGTTGCATTGAACTCGCCCGCGGGCGGATGCGCTTTCGAATACCGGCGCACTTCCCGTGGATTCAGCACACGCGGCAGTACCCCCTCACGCCGCATCGCATAGGTCTGCCCAGCATCCTGTGCCACACCGCCGGGGAACGCCTGTTCCGCCACCACCCAGCGCAGCCCAAGCAGATCGTACAGTGGCGCGGACATATCCTCGGCCCACGCAGTAGGCGGCACATCCTGTAGCCGCCCCCCCGGATACTCCGGCATGCCCACCATCTGCTGGTAGTCGGCGGCCAGCAATGGGTTGTACCCATTCACCAAGGCCAGCGCATGCAATGCCGCACCATTGGTGAACGCGGGATTGCCAAACACCATGGCCCGCGTGGGGATGCCTGGTCCACGTTCCGGTACCAGCAACCTATACACACGCTGCGCCGCACCGCCACGATCAGCATCCAGCACCGGCCTGGTACTGCTTCCGGTGTTGAATGTCGCCGCAACATTGAACAACAGCAGGTCCACGACAACCAGTGCGATCACCATGCCCGCACGCGGCGTCGATCGGCGCAATTGCCATACGGCCGCAACTCCGAGCGCGATGCTCGCTGCCAACCACGCCAATGACGAGAAGTGATCACCCGCGATCACGAGCCGCACGGTCATTCCTGCCAGTAACATGACCAGCAAAAGAGACGGCAAATGCGGGCGCAACGGCACCCGTTGCAATGCCGACTGAAAAGCCTGCGCCGATAGCCACGCTACCGCAGGAATGGCCATGTACAGGCCATCCGAAGGCCGGCGGAAAAGGTTCAGCCCCGGTACCCACGTATACAGCCATGCGTAAATCGGGGTTGTCCCGCCAAGTGCGAACACTACTGCCAATACCAGCACCGACAAGGCCATGCGTGTGCGCCAGCGTTCGCGTGCGGCGACAGCGCCCCCCCAACCCAACCACAGGGCCAGTGGTACGGCGCCGTAATAGAGGTAGTCGGTGGTGATGTCGCTGAAGGCCCAACTCTCGCCGCGCGCCTGTGAGAACACGTTGCCCGACAGCAGCGTTGCCAGCGACTGCCAACGCACCGAGTTCCACAGCGCGGAATCCAGCCCTACGCCAGTACGATTGGTCAACGGCAGGTACGTCAGCGTGGATACCCATTGCGGCGCACTCAGCAGCGCAGCCAACAGGCCTACCAGAAAGAACTGGGCCAGCAGGCGCCAACGTGTCGCGCCAGCCAGCACCACCGCCACAAGCGCATAGACCGCGCATCCAATCATGATCAGGTAGGTAACCTGCGTCAGTTGCAGCGCACACAAGCCACCTGCGATACCGGCCAGCAGTACATCCCGCCATTGCCCGGACTCGCGCAGACGCGACAGGCCCAGCCACAGCCAAGGCAACAGGCAGTAGCTGATGACCATCGGGGTGTGTTGTAGGCGCGACGCGGCCACCGAGCTGAACATCAGAACCAGGGTGAACAACAGCTGCGCGGGGGCCCGCAGGCGATAGTGCCTGGCCACGCGCAATGCGCCGAGTCCACCGACCAGCAGATGCAACGCAACAACTACGTTGAACCAATGCAGCGACTGCGGCGCCAGCAACATCGGCACTACCATCGTTGGCTGGAACGTCATCATCTGCGGATCGGCGAACTGCGGATAACCGCCAAACAGATATGGGTTCCACCACGGAGCCTGAAGCTGACGAAGCTGTTCGGCAACAAAACCCACGGCCGGAAAGAACTGATTCACAGCATCGAACGGAACTGCTTTGGCACCACTCAGCCAAGGCAAGCACAACAGAAACCAGATCAGCGTCCACTGGATGTCCGTCGAGCTCTTCAGCAGTTGCCACAGCTTCGGCTGTGACCTTGTGCTTTCAACCAGCATTACCCACCCCAACTTCCATGTAAAAAAAAGGCACCGATGCGGGATCGGTGCCTCCTGTATGGTGACGCTGCGCGACGCCTCAGTGCTTGAGGTTGCGGCGCAGACGCTCCAGGGCTTGCAGCTGGGCGGTGACTTCGGCCAGCTTCTGCTGTGCCTCGGCCAGCTCCATGGCTTCGCCACGGTGCGCCAGCACGCGCTCTGCTTCTTCCTTGGCCTTGCGCACCGACGCTTCATCGATATCGGTGGCACGGATGGCGGTGTCGGCCAGCACGGTCACGACCTGCGGCTGTACTTCCAGGATGCCGCCGGAAATGGCGAAATCCAGGTGCTCGCCTGCAGCGGTGGTGACCACGACCTTACCCGGCTTCAGACGGGTGATCAGCGGTGCGTGCTTGGGCGCGATGCCCAGCTCGCCCAGCTCACCGGTGGCCACGACCAGGGTCGCTTCGCCGCTGAAGATCTGCTGCTCGGCACTGACGATGTCGCAACGGATGGTGCTCATGGATCTCTCTTCGCCTGGTTGGGTGGGCCTGCGCCCACCGCAGGTTGCCGCGTGGGCGGAGCGAACTCCGCCCTACGTGGTTATTAGGCCTTCTCAGCCATCTTCTTGGCCTTCTCGACGGCTTCGTCGATGCTGCCGACCATGTAGAACGCCTGCTCCGGCAGGTGATCGTACTCACCATCAACGATGGCCTTGAAGCCACGGATGGTGTCCTTCAGCGGCACGTACTTGCCCGGCGAGCCGGTGAACACTTCGGCCACGTGGAACGGCTGGCTGAAGAAGCGCTCGATCTTGCGGGCGCGGGTCACGGCCTGCTTGTCTTCTTCGGACAGCTCGTCCATGCCCAGGATGGCGATGATGTCCTTCAGTTCCTTGTACTTCTGCAAGGTCTGCTGGACGCGCTGGGCGGTTTCGTAATGCTCGGTGCCGATGACCTGCGGGTCCATCTGGCGCGAGGTCGAATCCAGCGGATCCACTGCCGGGTAGATACCCAGCGAGGCGATCGAACGCGACAGGGTCACGGTCGAATCCAAGTGGGCGAACGTGGTGGCCGGCGACGGATCGGTCAAGTCATCGGCGGGCACGTAGACGGCCTGGATCGAGGTGATCGAGCCGGACTTGGTCGAGGTGATGCGCTCCTGCAGGACGCCCATTTCCTCAGCCAGGGTCGGCTGGTAACCCACGGCCGACGGCATACGGCCCAGCAGTGCCGACACTTCGGTACCGGCCAGGGTGTAGCGGTAGATGTTGTCGACGAACAGCAGCACGTCCTTGCCCTTGCCGCTGGCGTCCTTCTCATCACGGAAGTACTCCGCCATGGTCAGGCCGGTCAGGGCAACGCGCAGACGGTTGCCCGGCGGCTCGTTCATCTGGCCGTACACCATCGCAACCTTGTCGAGGACGTTGGAGTCCTTCATTTCGTGGTAGAAGTCGTTGCCCTCACGGGTACGCTCACCCACGCCGGCGAACACGGACAGACCGCTGTGCGCCTTGGCGATGTTGTTGATCAGTTCCATCATGTTGACGGTCTTGCCGACGCCGGCGCCGCCGAACAGGCCGACCTTGCCGCCCTTGGCGAACGGGCACATCAGGTCGATGACCTTGATGCCGGTTTCCAGCAGCTCGGTCGAGGAAGACTGGTCTTCGTACGACGGGGCAGCGCGGTGGATTTCCCAGCTGGCCGAAGCCTGCACCGGGCCGGCTTCGTCGATCGGGCGACCCAGCACGTCCATGATGCGGCCCAGGGTGCCAGCGCCGACCGGCACCGAGATGGCGCGGTTGGTGTTGGTGGCAACCAGGCCACGCTTCAGGCCGTCGGTGGAGCCCAGCGCAATCGCGCGGACGATACCGTCACCCAGCTGCTGCTGGACTTCCAGCGTGATTTCGGTGTTGTCGACCTTCAGCGCGTCGTACACCTTCGGCACGTCGCTGCGCGGGAATTCGACGTCGACGACGGCGCCGATGATCTGAACGATCTTGCCCTGACTCATTGCTGCATCCTCTAAATGTGTGCTGTTGACTGCGCGCGTTAAACCGCTGCCGCGCCGCTGACGATTTCGGAGATTTCCTGGGTGATCGCTGCCTGGCGGGCCTTGTTGTAGACCAGCTGCAGGGTTCCGATCATCTTGTTCGCGTTGTCGCTTGCCGCCTTCATCGCCACCATGCGAGCTGCGTGCTCGGAGGCAACATTCTCCAGCACCGCCTGATACACCAACGATTCGATGTAGCGGGTGATCACGTGCTCAAGCACGGTTGCTGCGTCGGGCTCGTACAGGTAATCCCAGTCGTGCGAGGCCACCTGCTTTTCAGCAGCGGGCAACGGCAGCAGCTGATCGAAGCTGGCCTTCTGCGTCATCGTGTTGATGAAGCGGTTGTAGACCAGGTACACGCGGTCAACCTTGCCTTCGGTGTAGGCGTCGAGCATGACCTTGATCACGCCGATCAGCGTTTCCAGCCTGGGCTGGTCGCCGATGTTGGCAACCGAAGCAGCCATGTTGACGTTGACGCGACGGAAGAACGCGCCGGCCTTCTGGCCAACGGTCACCACGTCGATCTCGGCGCCCTTTTCCTGCCAGCCGCGCATTTCCGCGACGGTCTTGCGGAACAGGTTGTTGTTCAAGCCGCCGGCCAGACCGCGATCAGACGAGATCACGATGTAACCCACGCGCTTGACCTGCTCGCGCTCAACCAGGAACGGATGCTGGTAGTCGGTGCTGGCCTGGGCCAGGTGACCGATCACCTGCTTCATCGCCTGCGCGTACGGACGCGAGGTCTTCATCCGATCCTGCGCCTTGCGGATCTTGGAGGCCGAGACCATTTCGAGCGCGCGCGTCACCTTGCGGGTGTTCTGCACGCTCTTGATCTTGGTTTTGATTTCGCGTCCGCTTGCCATCTCTTATTCCCGTGGCGCGAGGTCGAACCCCGCGTTTGCCATACAGCGGAGCCATGCTCCGCTGCTTTCAGTCGTGCGGAACCAAGCTCCGCACTACTGGACTGGTATTACCAGGTGCCGGTGCTCTTGAAATCGGCGATGCCCTTCTTGAAGGCAGCTTCGATATCGTCGTTCCACGCGCCGGTGCTGTTGATCTTGGAGGTCAACTCACCTGCGGTGTTGGCGAAGTGCGCGTGCAGGCCAGCTTCGAACGAGAGCAGCTTGTTGACCGGCACGTCGTCGAGGAAGCCCTCGTTGACGGCGTAGATCGACAGCGCCTGGTCGGCGATCGACATCGGTGCGTACTGCTTCTGCTTCATCAGCTCGGTGACGCGCTGACCGCGCTCCAGCTGCTTGCGGGTCGCTTCGTCAAGGTCGGAGGCGAACTGCGCGAACGCAGCCAGCTCACGGTACTGGGCCAGCGAGATACGAATACCGCCGGACAGCTTCTTGATGATCTTGGTCTGGGCCGAACCACCGACGCGCGACACCGAGATACCGGCGTTGACGGCCGGACGGATACCGGCGTTGAACAGGTCGGTTTCCAGGAAGATCTGGCCGTCGGTGATCGAGATCACGTTGGTCGGAACGAACGCGGAGACGTCGCCAGCCTGGGTTTCGATGATCGGCAGTGCGGTCAGCGAACCGGTCTTGCCGGTGACGGCACCGTTGGTGAACTTCTCGACATACTCTTCCGACACGCGAGCTGCACGCTCGAGCAGGCGGGAGTGCAGATAGAACACGTCACCCGGGTAGGCTTCGCGGCCCGGCGGGCGCTTCAGCAGCAGCGAGATCTGGCGGTAGGCAACAGCCTGCTTGGACAGATCGTCGTACACGATCAGGGCGTCCTGACCGCGGTCCATGAAGTACTCACCCATGGTGCAGCCAGCGTAGGCGCTGATGTACTGCATCGCGGCCGATTCGGAAGCGGTAGCAGCCACGACCACGGTGTGGGCCAGGGCGCCGTTTTCTTCCAGCTTGCGCACGATGTTGGCAACGGTCGAGGCCTTCTGGCCGATCGCTACGTACACGCACTTGATGCCAGTGCCCTTCTGGTTGATCACGGCATCGATCGCCATTGCGGTCTTGCCGGTCTGACGGTCACCGATGATCAGCTCGCGCTGGCCACGGCCGATCGGAATCATCGAGTCGACCGACTTGTAACCGGTCTGCACCGGCTGGTCGACCGACTTGCGCCAGATCACGCCCGGAGCAACACGCTCCACCGGGGCGGTCAGCGAGGTACCCAGCGGGCCCTTGCCGTCGATCGGCTCACCCAGCGCGTTGACAACGCGGCCGAGCATTTCCGGACCCACCGGCACTTCCAGGATGCGGCCGGTGGTCTTGGCCACGTCGCCTTCGCGCAGGTGCTGGTAGTCGCCCAGGACCACGGCGCCGACCGAGTCGCGCTCCAGGTTCAGTGCCAGGGCAAAGGTGTTGTTCGGCAGTTCGATCATTTCGCCCTGCATCACGTCGGCCAGACCGAAGATGCGCACGATACCGTCGGACACGCCAGTGACGGTGCCTTCGTTGCGCGACTCTGCGGACAGGGCGACCTTCTCGATGCGGGTCTTGATCAGTTCGCTGATTTCAGAGGGGTTGAGCGTGGTAGCCATCGTCAAGTCCTAGTGCCGGCTTGTGGCCGGACGGTAATGTGAATTCAGTGTGCGAGCGCGGTCTGCAGGCGCGACAGCTTGCCCTTGAGCGAGCCATCGATAACCACGTCGCCGGCATCGATCACGGCGCCGCCGATCAGCGAAGCGTCCACTGCGGTCGACACGTCGACCTCGCAGTTGAAGCGCTTGCGCAGCGCAGCCTTGATCTTTTCCAGCTCGTCGCCCGACAGCGCGGCTGCCGAGGTCACGGTGGCCTTGACCACGTGCTCGGCTTCGGCGCGCAGCTGCTCGAACAGACCGGAGATTTCCGGCAGCTGTTGCAGGCGGCGGCCTTCGGCCAGCAGGGTCAGGAAGCGACCGTAGGTCTCGCTGGTCGCGTCCGGGGTCAGCAGGGCAACGGCATCGCCGCGGCTCAGCTGCGGATTCGACAGCAAGGCCGACACGCGCGGATCGGCAGCAACGCGGGCGGAGAACGCAAGCGCGTCCGACCACGGCGCGAACTTGCCTTCGTCACGCGCAATCGCAAACGCGGCGCGGGCGTACGGGCGGGCAAGCGTGAGGGCCTGGCTCATCGATCAGATCTCCGCAGCCAGCTCGTCGAGCAGCGCCTTGTGGGCGTTGGCATCGATTTCGCGCTTGAGCAGCTTTTCGGCGCCAGTCACGGCCAGAGCGGACACCTGCTTGCGCAGATCTTCACGGGCACGGTTGGCGGCAGCGTCGATTTCAGCCTGGGCCAGGTCTTTCTGGCGGGTGGCTTCGGCGATGGCTTCGTTCTTGGCGGCTTCAACGATCTGGTTCGCACGGGCGTGCGCCTGGTCGATGATCTCGTTGGCCTTGCCACGGGCTTCTTTCAGTGCCTCGTTGACCTTTACTTCCGCCTGCGCCAGATCTTTCTGGCTGCGGTCGGCAGCGGCCAAGCCCTCAGCGATCTTCTGCTGGCGCTCTTCAATGGCCTTCAACAACGGCGGCCAGATCTTGGTCGCGATGATCCAGATCAGCAAAGCAAAGGCCAAGGCCTGTGCAAAGAGGGTGAGATTGATATTCATGATTAGCTCGATCGCTGGTGTCGGGGGTGGTTACGCCGCCGTGGCGGCGCAACCGAACCTTCATCCGAAGTCGGGCGCCAACAGGCACCCGACCGTCTCACTGCAGCTGGATCAGCCTGCCAGCTTGGCGGCTTCGGCCAGCAGGGCAGCAGCCAGCGGGTTTGCGAAGGCCAGCAGCAGGCCAACGGCGACCGAGATGATGAACGCGGCGTCGATCAGGCCGGCGGTGATGAACATGCGGACCTGCAGGACCGGGATCAGTTCCGGCTGGCGAGCGGCCGATTCCAGGAACTTACCAGCCATGATGGCCAGACCGAGGCCAGCGCCAAGTGCGGCCAGGCCGATCATGATGCCGACGGCAAGGGCGGTGGAGCTCTGAACTTGGGCGAGGTTGGTCAGGACGGCGAAGTACATGGTTATCTCCAGGAACTTTAAGTAGCTAAGGGTGATGAAACGGATGAAGGTTGAAACTGGGTGAAGCTTGTAACTTTAGTGACTGTCTTCCGACAGGCTCAAGTACACGATGGTCAACATCATGAAGATGAAGGCCTGCAGCGGGATCACCAGCAGATGGAACAGCATCCAGCCAAAGCCGAACACGCCACCGGCAACGGCACCGAACACGCCGGCACCGCCCAGCACCCAGATCAGCAGGAAAACGATTTCGCCGCCGAACATGTTGCCGAACAGTCGCATCGCCAGCGAGATCGGCTTGCTCAGCCACTCGACGATGTTGAGGATCAGGTTGAACGGCATCATCCACTTGCCGAACGGGGCCGTCAGGAATTCCTTGATGAAGCCGCCGACGCCCTTGGACTTCAGCGCGAAGAAGATCATCAGGATGAACACGCTGATCGACATGCCCAGGGTGGCATTGACGTCGGCGGTCGGCACCGGCTTCCAGTAGTGGATGCCTGCCAGCTCAAGCGGCTTGGCGATGAAATCGGCCGGGATCATCTTGATGAGGTTCATCAACAGGATCCAGAAGAAGATGGTGATCGCGATGGGCGTGATCAGCTTGCTCTTGCCGTGGTAGGTGTCCTTGGCCTGGCGGTCAACGAACTCCAGGCAGATTTCAACGAACGCCTGCCACTTGCCCGGCACACCTGCCGTGGCCTTGCGGGTTGCCATCCAGAAGGCGAACACCATCAGCAGGCCCATCAGGACCGCGGTGACGATGGTATCGACGTGGATCATCCAGAAACCACCGCCTTCACCGACCGGAGCGGTCAGATTCTGC
Organism: Stenotrophomonas sp. STEN035; assembly: GCF_056759935.1. Lineage (NCBI taxonomy): Bacteria > Pseudomonadati > Pseudomonadota > Gammaproteobacteria > Lysobacterales > Lysobacteraceae > Stenotrophomonas > Stenotrophomonas sp. STEN035. Next base: position 23,150 of record NZ_JBRRDY010000016.1, on the reverse strand, counting down.
AGGTGATGCTGGATGTACGTGGTAGGAGTTAGAGCCTCGCCCGCCATGTGTCCGGAACCTTTATGAGTGAATCAACGTCTGGCTAGTGCCAGAACCTGGAACATCAGCGCCACTGGAATTGCCGCCAGCAGTGCCAAAGGAGGGAGTTGCCACCAGAAAAAAGCCATTCCCAGCACAGCAACAATAAGCACAATCTTCAGCACGAACCCCAGGAACAGGCGGATCATTGCTGAACCAGCGGCCTGAACGCCGCCGCCGAGCCCTACCCACGCAGCCAGCGCAGTCCCTGCTACCACCGCCAGGCCCGATACAAGGGCGCCCAGCGCATGCTTTGGCCCCACGAAGAGGAAGGCCAGAGCCAGGACCACCACTGCGACCAGCGGGTAGACCGCGGCGCGCAACATCAGTCGCCGACCCGCATCAACGGAGTTCAGCACGTCAAAGTGTCCTGCATCAGGTAAAGGAAAGAGCCGAACCGCGCAAAGGCGTCTCGTCGAGCCGCGAAAGTATAACAGCGGGACAATTTGCGAGACAACCGGCATTTGTCCCCATTTGACTATGCAAGTGGCCGCAATATCACGTTTTTTCCCCCAATGCGCGGCCGCCGGGCCGCCGCGCGGGACAATAAATATTGCACCGCAACATGGGAACTTCCCCCAACTCCCCCGGTCAGACCTTCGTAGTCCGCCACCCGCTACCTCGTCGGGCGCGTGCGCAGGCTCGGGTGAGGTGGTGTCGCACGCCCTCGGCGGCACCACCTCACCGCAATTGACGCTGGCGTACACATTGCCTGCACGCTGCGCTTACTGTTCTCTACATCAGATCAGCGAAGGTCAATTGTTCTATCGCAACAAGCAGGCAATGGCATGCGCAATCCCCGCTTCATTCTCGCACTTGCTCCGTGCGCACTCACACTCGCTCTGATCCACGCGCAGCCCGCGCAAGCCGCTGAAGGCGATCCTCGCTTCACTCTGCGGCTGGGCGCGATGAACATCGACACCGACAACACCATCCGCGGCAGCACCACGGTTGCCGGCCAGAACATTGATCTGTCCGAGGACTTCAGCCTCGGCGGCAAGGAATGGGAGCCACGCATCGACGGCCTGTTCCGCATCAGCGACCGCCAGCGCTTGATCTTCGATTACTTCAAGTACGACAAGGACCGCCGCGAGACGCTGGATGAAGGCATCAGCTGGGGTGACACCACGGTACCCGCAGGCAGCTTCGTGAAGGGCGAGTTGAAGTACCAGGTCGCAACGTTGGTCTACGACTACTCGGTGGTCGATGGTGATCGTTTCGATTTCGGCCTGCAGCTCGGCGCCGAATACGCAAAGATCAGCGCCGATGCTTATGCCGATGTAGGCGATGTCTACCAGGGCCGCTTCCTCAACGAGAAAGCCGATGGCATCGCGCCGGTGGTTGGCGCGCGCCTGACCTTCACTCCCTCGGAGAACTGGCTGATCAACCTGCAGGGCCAGTATCTCAACACGCGCTGGGGCAACTTCGATGACTACGAAGGCGACCTGAGCCGTGCCAATGCGATCGTGCAGTACAACGTCAACAAGAACTTCGGCATCTTCGCCGGCTACGACTGGTTCAAGTTGGATGTTGACCAGAAAGGCAGCGACGGCGTGATCGGCCTGAAACAGGAATTCAAGGGTCCAGTTGCGGGCGTGAGTTTGTCGTTCTGACAGGCTCCCTCACCCCAACCCCTCTCCCGCACGCGGGAGAGGGGCTAGTAGTGCCGAGCCATGCTTGGCAGATCCCTTCCCGGCGAACTCCGGACAGCGGCCTGTTCAGTCCTGCCGTGAACTCTATTTCGCCGCTGCGGGCGGCGTCGGGAACATCTGCGTCGCCACGCAGATGTAATCAGCCAACGGCATCTGGCCGATGCTGGCCCGACGCTGGTCAACCTGATCAGGCGACTCCATCGGCTTTGACTGCCAACGGCCATCTACCGCCAGCAGCTGGCTGCCATACCGTTGCAGCTCGCCACTGTTGACGAGGACGCGGTCGGTCAGCAACGCGAAATCATGTGCCGATATTTCGCCACGCTGCACCATGGGCTCAATGCTGCCCAATACCTGCCGCTGGAAAACGACGTCAGCATCTGCATGCTGCACCAGCAGCCAGGCCGCGGAAACACCATCGCCCCCGACCTGCGCCGCACTCGGCAAGCCACCGCTGGCCGTCACGATCTGTTTTATACGCGGCAGATTGGCGGCATCCACTGCCTGCAGGTTCTCGACCATGGCACGCGTCCACTCACCTTGGCGAGCTTCCTGGTCAACCTGCGCCATGTCCAGCAGCTGCTGGCGAAGTGCCGGCTCCGAAAGCACCGCGTCGGTATGCGCATTCTTCCGTTCTTCCGCGCGTAATCGATCTGCCTCGACGAAAGGTGCTGCGCCCGGGCATTTCAGCAAGGCCGCGGCAAGCCCAGGATCTCCCTCCTCGGCAAACGCCGGGCCCGCGAGCAGCAATACGCCAAGCATCACATTCTTCCGCAACATTCCCTTGCTCCTTTGAACTGCCGAAAACAGCGACGCCCCGGTGAAGGGGCGTCGTGTGGGTTACTTCTTCTTCGGGATATACAAGTCGGTGATGGTGCCGTCGTAGATCTCCGAGGCCATCGCCACCGACTCGCTCAGGGTCGGATGCGCGTGGATGGTGTGGCCGATGTCTTCGGCCTCCGCACCCATCTCAATAGCCAGGCCAATCTCGGCCAGCAATTCACCGGCATGCACGCCGACGATGGCACCACCGATCACGCGATGGGTTTCTTCGTCGAAGATCAGCTTGGTGAAGCCTTCGGTGCGACCAATACCAATCGCGCGACCGCTGGCCGCCCACGGGAACTTGGCCACGCCCACCTTCAAGCCCTTGGCCTTGGCCTCGGTCTCGGTGACGCCGACCCAGGCGATTTCCGGGTTGGTGTAGGCCACCGACGGAATCACCCGTGCCACCCACTCCTTCTTCTCGCCGAAGGCAACTTCAGCCGCCAGCTTGCCTTCGTGCGTGGCCTTGTGCGCCAGCATCGGGTTACCGACGATGTCGCCGATGGCGAAGATGTGCGGCACGTTGGTGCGCATCTGCCGGTCAACCGGAATGAAGCCGCGATCGGTGACTTCGACGCCAGCCTTGTCGGCATCGATCTTCTTGCCGTTGGCCGAGCGGCCGACCGCAACCAGCACGCGATCAAACGTGCCGCTTTCCATCGCCGGCTTCTCGCCTTCGGTGGCGGCGTCGAAGGTAACGGTGATGCCCTTGGCATCGGCGCTGACGCCGGACGCCTTGGTCTTCAGATGGACCTCGATGCCCTGCTTCTTCAAACGATCAGCCAGTGGCTTGACCAGGTCCTTGTCGGCGCCCGGCATCAGCTGGTCCATGAACTCGACCACGGTCACCTTGGAACCCAGGGCGCTGTACACGGTGGCCATTTCCAGGCCGATGATGCCGCCGCCAACAACGAGCAGCGAACCCGGCACTTCGGCCAGTTCCAGTGCGTCGGTGGAGTCCATCACGCGCTTGTCGTCCCATGGGAAGTTCGGCAGCTTCACCGCCTGCGAACCGGCAGCGATGATGCACTGCTCGAAGCGCAGCAGCTGGGTCTTGCCGTCGTCGCCGACGATCTCCAGCTCATTGGCCGAGACGAACTTGGCCAGGCCGTGCACGGTGCGGATCTTGCGCTGCTTGGCCATGCTGGCCAGGCCCTTGGTCAGCTGACCGACAACCTTTTCCTTGTAGCCGCGCAGCTTGTCCAGGCTGATCTTCGGCGCGCCGTATTCGATGCCCAGTTCGTCGGCATGCGCGGCGTGGTCGATGATTTCAGCGGCGTGCAGCAGCGCCTTGGACGGAATGCAGCCGACGTTGAGGCAGACACCGCCGAGGCTGGCGTAGCGCTCGATCAACACGGTATCCATGCCCAGATCGGCGGCACGGAAGGCAGCGGTATAGCCGCCCGGGCCAGCACCCAGCACCACGATGCGGCACTCGATGTCAGCGGTGCGGCCGCTGGACGGCAACGCCTTGGCGGCGACCGCAGGGTCCGGCGCGCGGTGCGACGGGGTCACCGGCGGCTTGCTGCCCGGGGCGGCCTTGGCGGCAGCCGGGGCGGCGCCAGCAGCGCCTTCCAGCACCACCACCACGTCGCCGACCGACAGCTTGTCGTCGAGCTTGACCTTGATTTCCTTGACCACGCCATCGGCCGAGGACGGCACTTCCAGCGTGGCCTTGTCCGATTCCAGCGTGACCAGGCCCTGGTCCTTCTTCACCGTGTCGCCGACGGCGACCAGGATCTCGATCACCGGCACGTTCTGGTAATCACCGATGTCCGGCACCTTGACCTCGATCGGGCCGGATGCGGCTGGCGCAGCAGCGGCAACCGGCGCGCTGACGGCTGCCGGAGCGGCAGCAGCGGCAGGCTGTGCAGCCGGCGCAGGTGCGGCGGCAGGTGCCGGGGCTGCGACCGGGGCAGCGCCCTCGCCTTCAGCTTCCAGGATCACCACCACATCGCCCTCGGACAGCTTGTCGTCGAGCTTGACCTTGATTTCCTTGACCACACCCGCAGCCGAGGACGGCACTTCCAGCGTGGCCTTGTCCGACTCCAGCGTGACCAGACCCTGGTCCTTCTTCACCGTGTCGCCCACGGCCACCAGAATCTCGATCACCGGCACGTCGTTGTAGTCGCCAATGTCCGGAACCTTGATTTCAATCGTCGCCATTGTTTTCTCCTGTGGGCTCAGCCGGCTTCGCCGACGAACCGGTCATGCATCTTGTCGAGCGCGCGTTCGATGTTGGCGTAGCGCTTCTCGTATTTTTTGTCTTTGCTATGGGCCAGCTCGATCAGCAGCGCCGCCTGTTCCTGCAGCGCTTCAAGCTGACCGCAGGCCGGCCGCTGACCGCTGTAACGCTCGCCGTTGACGGTGAAGGACAGCACCTCGCCATCGGTAACCGGCGCACGCGCTGCCACTTCGGACGACGCCAGGGCCCTGCCCCAGACCTCGACCAGACGCTGCGCCAGTGCATCGGGCAACGGCGCCTGGGCGAACTCGGGCTCCTGGTCCAACTGCAGGTTGACGCCACCGCGACCGCCGGTGGTGTTCCAGCTGTAGATGCGCTTGTCGGCCGAGCCGGACAGCACCATCCACTGCCCGTTGGCGGCATCGCGGCGCAGCAGCACCTGCGACTCCACCCCACGCGCCGGCAGCACCAGCAGCGACAGGCCGTCTTCGGCCTGGCCACCCAGCAGACTGGTCGCCGCCTGGCCGTAGTTGCCTACCGCCGGCGGCCAACCCTCACCGACCACCGGCAGGCACTGGCTGGCGGCCAGTGCCGGGCCCGCCAGGGTAGCCAGCACCAGCGTCAGCAGGGCGCGTCGCGGCGCCACTGGCATCACAGCAGCACGCGCCGCATGTCGGCCAGCACCTGCGACAGGTAGGTGGTGAAACGGGCTGCCAGGGCGCCGTCGATGACGCGGTGGTCGTAGCTCAGCGACAGCGGCAGCATCAGCTTCGGGGCGAATTCCTTGCCGTTCCAGACCGGCTGGATGGACGACTTGGAGACGCCGAGGATGGCCACTTCCGGCGCATTCACGATCGGCGTGAAGGCGGTGCCGCCAATGCCACCCAGCGAGCTGATCGAGAAGCAGCCGCCGCTCATGTCGGCCGGGCCGAGCTTGCCGTCACGCGCCTTCTTGGCCAGTTCGCCGCTTTCCTGGGCGATCTGCACCACGCCCTTCTTGTCGACGTCACGGATCACCGGCACGACCAGGCCGCTCGGCGTATCGGCGGCAAAACCGATGTTGAAATACTTCTTCAGGGTGAGGTTTTCGCCGCTGGCGTCCAGCGAGGCGTTGAACTCGGGGAACTTCTTCAGTGCAGCGGCGCTGGCCTTGATCAGGAAGGCGAGCATGGTCAGCTTGATGCCGGCCTTCTCGTTTTCCTTGTTCAGGGCCACGCGCAGGCCTTCCAGATCGGTGATGTCAGCCTGCTCGAACTGGGTGACGTGCGGGATCATCGCCCAGTTGCGGGCCAGGTTGGCGCCGGAGATCTTCTTGATGCGCGACAGCTGCACCACTTCGGTTTCACCAAACTTGCTGAAGTCGACCTTCGGCCACGGCAGCAGGTTCAGGCCGCCGCCGGCAGCAGCCGGAGCACCGGCGCTGGCAGCAACGCCGCCAGACAGCGCGCCCTTGACGAACTTCTGCACGTCGCCCTTGGTGATGCGGCCGCCCTTCTCGGTGCCCTTGACCTGCTGCAGGTCCACGCCCAGTTCACGGGCGAACACGCGCACGGCCGGGCTTGCATACGGCACATTGGCCGGCAGCACGCCTTCGGCGTTGAACTGCACCGGCGGGGTGGCCGGCTTGCTGGTGGTAACCGAGTCTTCCTGCGCGATCTCGCGCTGGGCCAGCTTGTCGGCGACCGGGGCAACCGCCACCGGCTCGACCTTGGTGCCGGTCTCAGCGGTGGCTTCAACCTTGGCAGGAGCGGCCGGAGCAGCAGCGGCGGCAGGCTTGGCGGCCTCTTCGCTGACTTCGATCAGGGCCACAACCTTGCCCTCGGACAGGCCGTCGCCAACCTTGACCTTCAGTTCCTTGACCACACCGGCGTAGGCCGACGGCACTTCCATCGTCGCCTTGTCCGATTCCAGCGTGACCAGACCCTGGTCCTTCTTGACCGTATCGCCAACCGCGACCAGCACTTCGATCACCGGAATGTCGCTGTAGTCACCGATATCGGGGACAAGTGCTTCCTTGATTTCGGCCATGAACTACTCCAGCAACAAATGAGGGAATCCCCTATTGTGGCGTTAGCGAGCCGCAGCGCCAACCGCTACAAGCGAATTCGCCTGCGTATGTCCCCGGACAAGGGCACGCCACGCGGGCCGTGACCGCCGGAATTTCGGCTCAACGCCGTGCTTTGCGACGTGCCGGCTGTCTTGCCTGTCCTAGTCGGCCAAACCATTGGTTGCAGGCGATACCACCACTTTGGGCGCATTCAACCACGGTTGCAGCGCTTGCCACTGCCCAGTCAGGCGCTGCAGCGACCACGCCGCATTGGCCGGACTGGTCGATGGCAAGGCCACCACTGGCAGCGCAGCCGCCAAAGGCGGCAAAGCCGGTGCAATCCATCGTTGGAACGCAGTGTGTGCTGCAGAACCATTACAGGCGATGGCACGCAGCTGCGGCAGATCGGCCAGCAGCTCTGCAATGCGATTGGGCACCTCGCTGCCACGGACGATGGCTGTGTCCAGACTGCCGGTGCGTTGGCACTGCCCGATCACATCCCACAAGCCGACACCGGCCTGCTGCAGGCAGTGCAATCGTTGCGCATACGCAAGCTGCGCGTCGAAGCCGCACAGCGCCGCCATCAACGGCCAGAAGCGATTGCGCGGATGCGCGTAGTAGCGCGATTCATGCAGCGATATCGCGCCCGGCATCGAGCCCAACACCAACACACGACACGATGCGGTTACCTGCGCGGGCAAGCCCTGCAATACATCTGCACTCATCACATGCTCCACAACATCGTGAACGAATTTTTTCTGCGGATCATTGTGTCCATGGGATCTCTCTGTTTTTCGCTGAACGCAACGGCACTGAAAAATCCCTGCGTTTAGAGCGATTCATCTTGCCATCGTTAGGGTGACCTCGCCCCGCAACGAGGGCCTTGATAACAACGTTGTCCCGATCGCAGTAGTTCTGTTCGCAATACGAGGAGTCAGTTATGCGTTCCATCAAAATTCTCAGCCTTGCCACCCTCGGCGCACTTGCGCTGTCTTCCACCGCCTTCGCGCAGGACGGCAATGGCGATACCGCCTCCGGCAAGCATTTTGCCGTGGTTGGTGGCATCAGCCTGCTGCAGCCGAAGAACGATCCGATCGACGGCATTGGCAAGGTCGATGGCGGCCCGGCACCGACGATCAGCGCCAGCTACTACTTCAACGACAACTTCGCCGTTGAGCTGTGGGGCGCCGCCGACAAGTTCGATCACCGCGTGCGCACCGATGGTGGCGCCAAGGTCGGCAGCGTCGAGCAGCAGCCGCTTGCACTGAGCGCGCAGTACCACTTCGGCCAGGCGGACAACGTGTTCCGTCCGTTCGTCGGCCTGGGTTACTACGAGTCGAACTTCAGCAACGAGAAGATCGACGGCCTGAGCAGCACCGGCAACCACGTTGGTGTGGATACCGCCAAGGGCGCGATCGGCACAGTCGGCGTTGACATGAACATCAACTCGACCTGGTTTGCCCGCGCCGATGCGCGCTACATGCACGCACGTCCTGACCTGCGCGTCGCCGGCCAGAACGCTGGCGAGCTGAAGCTGGATCCGTGGACCGTGGGCTTCGGCCTGGGTGCACGCTTCTAAGCGACAACGTTCCTGGCAACACCGTTGTAGATTCAATGCAGTGCTTGTAAATGAAACACGGGCCGTTCGCGGCCCGTGTTTTTTTGTGGGACTAAGCTCATCAATGCCAAAGCAGAAGCTACCCCTCCCCAGCCCTCCCCTACCCCTCCGGGGCAAGGGAGGGGGTGATCATGGGCTGCCGTCATCACTCCACTGCAGCGCCAGGTAATCGAAGTTGTGCTGTAGGCGCGGCTTGACCACGTCGAAGAACGGCGACACATCGAAATCGCGCGGCGTGTACAGGCTGTAATTGCGGATATGCAGGATCTCCTGCGACTGCTCGGCGCCGCCCACCTGCGCCAACACCGTCTCGATCTCGGGCAGGATCGGGTAGCGGATCGACTCGAAGGCCTGCGCCAGCAAGGTCGAACAGATCGCCTTGGTTGGCTCGCCACTGCCCAATGCAATCAGGCGACGGCGCATATGCCCCGGTACCGGCGGCTGCCGGATCAGGAATCGCGCCAGATCGAAGACATTCTTCAGGTCATAGCTATAGCCCAGGCGTGCGCGCATGAAGCCAACCAGTTGATCCACCACTGCCGGTGACAGGCCTTGCGGACGGCAGATACGGGTGTGCTGGTTGGCGAATTCGGTCAAGGGTATGCGGCGCACACCCTGCTCCACATCCACGTCGATCAGCATCGGCTGCGGCTTGCCACCTTCCAGCAAGGACTCCTCACCGATATACAGCGCCGCATGCGACCAGGTGGACTGGCTCAGATACTTGATGGCTGTGGAGAAGCGGCTATTGCCCTCCACCAGCAGCACATCGCCACGGCGCAAGGTGCGCAGCAGCATTGCGGGGTCGCTGGTCGACGGCCGCATCTGGTTGGCGCGTGGCTGCGCCAGGAAGTGCGCCAAGCGGCGCCCGAAGAACTGCAGCACACCCATCAAGCGTCTCCGTATCTGCTTGCATCAGACTAGCCGGGACAGCCTCCGCCTGCCATCGGATACAGGCTCAGCGCGGACTACGATCAAACTGCCGATAGCGCTGATGGTGACGAACCCGGCGCCGCAGCAGCCAGGCGTACATGCCTGCATAACCGAGCAGCAAGGCCGCCATTGCCAGCAGACCAGCGTGGCTGAGCCAACCCGAGTCTGGCCACGGCACGCCGTTCACCGATGCCTGCCAGCCCTGTACCACGCCGGCGACCACACGCACGACGATCATCGCGGTCAACGCCAACACCAGCCAGATATTGGGCTTGTAATGCAGCGCCTCCGGACCGGGCTCGAAGCGGGTCAGGTAGTGGCCGAGCACGCCGACCAGCAGGCCTGCCAGCCAACCAAGTGCGGCATAGCTCCAAGCGCCTTGCCACCAGAAGCCGGCGATGGCGACGAACACCGCGAACAGACCAGTGGATACCAATGTCGCCCAGAAATTGAAGGTAATCAGCCAGGGCCGCGCCTGTCGCCGCGCGCCACCACTGCGCACGCGCTGCCATAGCGATAGCGGCATCAGCAGCAACATGATCGCGACGAACACCAGTATCGCCAGCGGCAGAGCGAGAAGCACAGGCATGGGGGGCAGATCCGTGGATGCAGGCCCAAAGATTACGCCATGCCAGATACCGGTAGTGCCGAGCCATGCTCGGCAGAGGCTTTATCGGGGTACCAAACCTGTAGGAGCGGCGTAAGCCGCGAAGCAAGCGCACCACCGGATCGCAAGGTTGCGTGCACCTGTGGCGATATCTGCTTCGCGGCTTACGCCGCTCCTACATTGGGCTATCGGGAGAGCCCCTTGCCGAGCATGGCTCGGCACTACATTGGGTCTGCCTGCCGAGCATGGCTCGGCACTACAGGGCAGTCCCGGCCTGGCGGTGCGGCTTAGAACGCCGGCAGTACCGCGCCCTTGTACTTCTGCTCGATGAAAGCCTTCACTTCCGGGCTGGTCAGGGCCTTGGCCAGCTTCTGCACGCGGGCGTCGTCCTTGTTGTCCGGGCGCGCGACCAGGAAGTTCACGTACGGCGACTCACTGCTCTCGATCGCCAGTGCGTCCTTGGTCGGATTCAGGCCGGCGTCCAGCGCGTAGTTGGTGTTGATCAGGGCCAGGTCAACCTGATCGAGCACGCGCGGCAGCATCGCCGAGTCCAGCTCGCGGAACTTGAGCTGCTTCGGGTTCTCGGTGATGTCACGCTGGGTGGACAGGGCGTTGCTCGGGTCCTTGAGCTTGATGACGCCGGCAGTGTCCAGCAGGATCAGCGCGCGGCTGTTGTTGCTGGGGTCATTCGGGATCACCACGTCGGCGCCGTTGGGCAGTTCGGCCAGCGACTTGAAACGACGCGAATAGGCGCCGAACGGTTCGATGTGCACGCCGGTAACGGTGACCAGATCGGTCTTGCGGTCCAGGTTGTAGGCCTTGAGGTAAGGCTCGGTCTGGAAGTAATTGGCGTCCACCTGCTTCTGCACCAACTGGTCGTTGGGCTGCACGTAGTCGTTGAACACGCGCACGTCGAGCTTGACGCCTTCCTTCTCCAGCAGCGGCTTGACCACTTCCAGGATCTCGGCGTGCGGCACAGCGGTGGCAGCAACCACCAGCTTGGACTCATCGGCGGCAGGCTTGGCGCAGGCCGACAGGGCCAGCACGGCGGCAATCAGGGGAAAGGTGAGCAGCTTGTTCATCGGTAACGTGATCCTGTGGGGAAGGATGGTGTGGACATACGCTAACAGGCCGCCACGCAACGTGCCGGCCTGAAGTCATTCCATTACTTGCGGCTGTAATGCGTTACCAGACGGTCGCCGAGCATCTGCAGCAGCTGCACCAGCACCAGCAGCAACACCACGGTGACCAGGGCCACATCGGTATGCGAACGCTGGTAGCCATCGCGGAAGGCCAGGTCGCCGAGGCCGCCGGAGCCGATCGCACCGCCCATCGCGGTGAAACCGATCAAAGCGATGGTGGTGACGGTGGCGCCGGCAATCAGGCCCGGCCGCGCTTCCGGCAGCAGCACCTTGAAGACCAGCTGTCTGGTGGTCGCGCCCATCGCCTGGCTGGCTTCGATCACGCCACGGTCGACTTCACGCAGGGCCGTTTCAACCAGACGCGCGTAGAACGGCGCAGCACCAACGACCAACGGCAGGATGGCGCCGCGCACGCCCAGCGAGGTGCCCATCATCGCCAGCGTCACCGGGATCAACACGATCATCAGGATGATGAAGGGCACCGAGCGCAGCAGGTTCACCAGCAAGGCGGTGATGCCGTAAACCACCGGCTTGCGGTACAGCTGCGGCGAGCCGGTCAGGAACAGCAGTACGCCCAGCGGCAAGCCAATTGCCAAGGTCAGCGGCAACGAGCCGGCCAGCATCAACAAGGTATCGATGGTGGCCTGGCCGATATCGGCCCACTTGCCCGCATCCAGATGACGGAAGAAGCCTTCGGCGGCAGTTGCAATGATCATCGGCGCAGCTCCTCCACATGCACACCGGCAGCGACGAAGGCCGCCTGCGCGGCATTCTGGTCGCCGCCTACCAGGGCCACGGTCAGCTGGCCGTAGGGCGTGTCCTTGATGCGGTCGATGCGGCCGGTAAGGATGTTGTAGTCCACCCCGGTGTCGCGGGCGATGCGGCCGAGCAACGGGTCATAAGTGCCTTCGCCGAGGAAGGTCAGGCGCACGATGCGGCCACCGACGGCAGCGAAATCACGCAGCTGCTCGCCTTCGTCCACATGCTCGGACTCGGAGACGAAACGGCGAGTGGTCGGGTGCTTGGGGTGCAGGAACACCTCGGTGACCGGGCCCATTTCCACCATGTGGCCGGCATCGAGCACCGCAACGCGGTCGCAGACGCGGCGGATCACGTCCATCTCGTGGGTGATCAGCACGATGGTCAGGCCCAGCTCGCGGTTGATCTTGCCCAGCAGCGCCAGCACCGAGGCGGTGGTCTGCGGGTCGAGCGCGCTGGTCGCCTCGTCGCACAGCAGGATCTGCGGGCGCGTGGCCAGCGCGCGGGCGATGCCGACACGCTGCTTCTGCCCGCCGGACAGCTGCGACGGGTATTTGGCTGCGTGCTCTTCCAGCCCGACCATGCGCAGCAGCTCGGCCACGCGGGCATCGATCTCGGCCTTGGGCGTACCCGCCAGTTCCAGCGGGAACGCCACGTTGGCGGCCACGGTACGCGCCGACAGCAGGTTGAAGTGCTGGAAGATCATGCCGATGCGCCGGCGCAGCGCGCGCAGGCCGTCGGCATCCAGTGCAGTCGCGTCCTGGCCGTCGATCAGCACCCGTCCGCCGCTGGGCTCTTCCAAGCGGTTGATCAAGCGGATCAGGGTCGATTTGCCGGCACCGGAGTGGCCGATGATGCCGAACACTTCGCCGGCCTGGATCTTCAGGTCGAGCGGATGCAGCGCGGTGATCGCGCGGCCGTCGACGGCATAAGCTTTCTGCAGGTGCTGGAACTCGATCACTGCCAGGGCAACCGGGGGGCATAAGAAGGGGGCGTGCAGCCTAGCAGCGCCGGGCCGTCGGCGCGCGTGCCGCAAAGGGGAATCTTATTCCTTTTGGTTATAAGTGAAAGCAGTCGGTGCTGTGTTGGGGCCTGCAAGCCATGCTGTTTGTGGGAGCGGCGTCAGCCGCGAAGCTGGTGATGCCAGATGAACAGGTAATGCCGCAATCCGGTGGTCCATCTGCTTCGCGGCTGAGGCCGTTCGAGTCTGCCGGTAAAGCCCCTGCCGAGCATGGCTCGGCACTACGCCCCCTCCCTTTGGCGAAGCCAAGGGGAGGACTGGGGAGGGGTTGGCTTTCAGGGATGATCAATCTGATCCGGCCGCTGCGCCCGCTGCACCCGTTCACGGTGCAGCAGGTACAGGCCACTGGCGACGATGATGCCGGCGCCGATCCAGGTCCAGCGGTCGGGCAGCTTCTGCCAGAGCAGCACGTCCCAGCCGATCACCCAGACCAGGCCGGTGTACTCCAGCGGCGCGATCATCGAGGCCTGCCCCAGCTGGAACGCACGGGTCAGCGCGATCTGGCCCAGCGCCCCGGCCAGGCCCATGCCGGCAATCAGCGCGGCGTGCTTCCACTGCAGCGGCTGCCATTGCGGCCAGGCCAGCAAGCCGGCGCCAATGGCCATGATCAGCAGGAACCAGACCACCATCGACTGTGGGGTATCCGTACGGGTCAGCAGGCTGACCGTCACCGCGGCAATCGCATAGGCCGTCGCCGCCAGCAGCACCATCAGGCCCGGGAACGAGATGAAGCCGTCCACGCCGGGACGCAGCACCACCAGCACGCCGATCAGGCCGATGCCGATGGCGACCCAACGCCGCGGCCCCACGTGTTCACCCAACAAGGGCACCGACAGTGCCGCTACCAGCAAGGGCGCGACGAAGTAGATCGTGTAGGCGGTGGACAGCGACAAGGTCCGCAGCGCATAGACGAAGCAGCCGATCATCACCATGCCGAGCACGCCGCGCAGCAGATGCAGGCCCCAACGCACCGGGATGATCGAGCGCGGACCGGCGGTGGCAAGCACCCAGACAAGGACGAACGGCAGCGAGGCGGCACCACGCAGCATGGTGACCTGCAAGGTGGGATAGCTGCTGGACAGCATCTTCATGCCAGCGTCCATGCAGGAGAAGAAAGCGACGGCGGCCAGCATCCAGACGATGGCACGCACGGGGGATTTGGTAGGCGACATGGCCCCATTATCCGCTGCCGGGGCCTGGCTTGCAGACTGTCGGCAGTAATGGGCGATGTTATGTTCTGGCCATTCCCAGCCTGGGCCCAACCATGCGCAAACCACTGAAGCATCCAGTTGCCACGCCTGCCCTGCTGCGTCTTGCTCCGTTGCTGCTTGTTGCGTTGCCCTGGATTGCCACTGCCGCACAGGCGCCCAGCGCTGAAGCGCTGGCGCAGATGGATGGCTTTGCACTTGGGCTGCAGGCCGCTGGGCAGTTCTCGGGGACGGTGTTGATCGCCAGCGGCGATGACGTGGTATTCGAGAAAGCCTATGGCGCGCGCGATGAGCAGCAGGAAACACCGCTGCAAGTGGATGACCGCTTCAACCTGGCCTCGGCCGGCAAGATGTTCACCAGCGTGGCGATCCTGCAGCAGATAGCCGCCGGCCGCCTCAGCCTGGACAGCAAGGTCGGTGAGGTGCTCAAGGACTACCCCAACCGCCAGTTCGCCAATGAGGTGAGCGTGCGCCAGCTGCTGACACATAGCGCCGGTGCGGGGGATATCGATGAACTGTTTGGCGCCGAACATAGTACTGATCGCGCGCGCCTGCACAGCCTGGAGGACATGGTCGCGCTGCATGCCGGGCGTGCACCGGAGTTCGCGCCTGGCAGCGCGCAGAAATACGGCAACTTTGGCTACCTGGTATTGGGGCGGATGCTGGAAGTCCTCTCCGGGCAGGATTTCGAAAGCTACATCCGCCAGCACGTGCTGCAGCCAGCAGGCATGCAACATACCGGCTTCGTGGATTGCAGCGATCCCGCCGCCGATCTTGCACGGGCCTACGTCGACGTGGATGGCAAGCACGTGCGCAACTGTGCAACCCAACCCAGCCGTGGCCTGCCCGCCGGTGGCGAAGTGGGCAATGCCCGCGACATGTTCCGCTTCGTGCAGGCCCTGAATGCCGGCAAGCTGCTGCCAGCGGCATTGTTCGAACAGGCCACCAAAACCCAGCGCGAGTTCATGGGTCTGGGCTTTTTTGCCACCGGCTACGGCAAGGACGTGCCGGCCCGCGACTTCCGCTGGGGCCATGGCGGCAGCACGGACGGTGTCTGCACCGACGTGCGCCATTACCCGGCAACCGGCGAAACCGTGATCGTGCTGTCCAACAAGGATGCGCCGGCCTGTTTCGCGGTTTCCGGCCTGTTGCATGCGCAATGGAAGCAGCCTTGAACGAAAATCCCGGTATAGGCAGCCAGCAAGCGCGCGCCTGCGCAGGTTCCTAACGAATATTTCCCAAGCACCATGCAAGGATGCGCGCCGATGAAACCCCGCACCACACTATTGCTGGCAGTCTCACTGAGCCTGGCCACCCTCACCGCTCCAGCATTCGCGCAACCGGCGTGCAGCCCACGTTATCCGCCGCCGACCACGATTGCCGCCATGTTCGACATGGCCGCAGTCACCGCCGATACGCTCGATGCAATGCCCGACGTGGATGTGGCCATTGCTGCGCGCGGCGGGCAGGACCTGAGCAAGTACGGGTTGCGCCACAGTCATCTGGCCTTCCTGGTCCGTAACGACAGCGGCAGCTGGGACGTGGTGCACCTGCTCAACCGCTGCAAGAGCGACAGCTCGGACCTGTACCGCGAAGGTCTGGTCAACCTGGTCGGCGAAAGCTCGATCACCACTGATCTACGCGTTGGCATTCCCACGCCGGAAGTACGCGCGGCATTGAAGACGCTGCTCGCCGGCGCTGCACCGCAGGCGCGCGCACTGCATGAGCCGCGCTACAGCATGCTGGCCTACCCGGGCAGCAGCGAATACCAGAACTCCAACCAATGGATACTGGAAGTGGCCGCAGCGGCCATGGCGCAGGCCGCAGGCGATGCGCCCCTCGCTGACCGCGACAGCGCCTTGGCCTGGCTCAAGCAGAAAGGCTATATGCCATCACGCATGCACATCGGTATCGGCAAGCGGCTGGGCGCGCGCTTCCTTGCCGACAACGTAGCAGTAACCGACCACCCGGCCAGCGAACGCATTTCCGGCAATTACTCGGTGGTGACGGTGGAGTCGGTGTTCGACTTCCTGCACCGCAGCGGCGCACTGCAGCGCGAACTCGCCGTCGCCCATCAGACACCCGTGCCGGCGGTGGCCGGCAGCAACACGCAAGCTCCCACACCCCAACAGGAAGCCACACCATGAAACACCTGATCAAGAGCGGCGCCCTTGCCTTTGCCATCGCCGCCAGTCTGGGATCAGGACTCACCCCAGACACGGCCTGGGCCGGCGAGATCAACGGTTCGCAGGCATCGGTGCTGATAACAGGCTCCAGCGTGGTGATGGTGGTATCCGGGCCGATCTTCCTGTCGGCGGCTGGTGTGCGCGGCGCGGCTGACATGTCCAAGGAGTCGCGTGAACGCCGCGAGGAAAAGCGTCGGATCAGCGCCGGCCCGCTGCCGGATCTGGAAGTGAAGTCGATCGAGACCGCCGCCGATGGTGGCCGTCGCGTCACCCTGGAAGACCCCGCCAACGTCGAGAACCGCGCCACCCTGCAGTGGCCCAATCGCGAGGATGACCCTGCGGCCGGCTTCAAGGTGGGCGCAAAGATCGCCTTCCAGCCGAGCCCGAAGGGTGCGGGCTGGATGCTGCGCAACCCGGAAGGCGCGGCATTGGCCTTCGTGCCGACCATCGAAGCGGTGGATGAGAGCCGCACCCGCACGCTTTGATTTCTGATTCGCTGTACTCGAGGAACACCCTATGAAATCCATTTTTTCCCAGTTGGCCTGCGCCGCAGCCATCAGCGCCATGTTGGTGATTGCACCCGCGCATGCCGGCGATGGCTTGAACCGTTCGGAGGTCAGCACCCTGATGACCTCGGTTGGCGCGTCGATGCTGGTATCCGCGCCCTTGCTGCTGGTGGCATCGGCAGCCGACAAGTCTTCCACGGCAGCCGGTGAGCGCCAGACACGCCGCGTCAGCGCCGGTCCGCTGCCGGACATGAAGGTCGAAGCAATCACCCAGGACGCCGATGGCGGCCGCAGCGTTGCGCTGGCCGATCCGCAGGATGCAGCCAACACCGCGTCGTTGCATTGGCCGCAACGAGAGGACAACCCCGCCGGGAACTTCGTGCTCGGGCAGACCGTGGCGTTCACACCGAGCCCACAGGGCGCGGGTTGGATGGTGCGTGCGGAAGATGGCGCGGTGCTGACCTTTGTGCCGGCGATTGAAGCGGCTTCGGTGAGTCATAGCGGGAAGCTTTGAGGCTGTAGGCAGCGCTTGAAAACTTCAGCCCGCAGAATGCCTGATTGCTCCCTTCTCCCGCCTGCGGGGTTAAGAACAGGCGCTTACGAGCCAAAGGCTCGTGACTGTTCGTACGCACCGCGTGCTACGCGGGGCCGGGGCGCGAAGCGAGGTGCCCGAAGAGCCTGCCCCCGCGAAGGCGGGGGGCGGATGAGGGAGCTTTTGCTTTTGCTTTGACTTTGGCTGTGGTCTTTTGAAACTGAAACGCCAGCGAGGCCAACAGCACAAGCAAAAGCTGCCCTCACCCCAACCCCTCTCCCGCCTTGCGGGAGAGGGGTTCAGTCTGCTTGATCGCAGGCTGTACGCACTCCTGCCGCCGTTGACATCCGTCTCGGCCACACCCGCTACAATGCCCACCGACCTGCCCTCCCGGGCACGGCCCTTCCCCTCCTCTATCGATGCAGTGCCCACCGGCGCTGCCTGTGCCCGTTCATGTCCTCACATCCATCCATCCGCTTCGCTCCGCTGACCCCAACCTCACTATTGCTGGCCGTGCTGGCAATGGGTGCCGTGGTGCTGGGCTCGAACGTGCTGGTGCAGTACCCGATCAATGACTGGCTCACCTGGGGTGCCTTCAGCTACCCGATCGCCTTCCTGGTCAGCAATCTGATCAATCGCCGCTTCGGCCCGCAGGCGGCGCGCCGCGTGGCCTGGGCCGGCTTTGCGGTGGCGGTGGTGTTGTCGGTGTGGATCGCCACGCCGCGTATCGCGGTGGCTTCGTGCTCGGCCTTCATCGTTGCGCAGCTGCTGGACATCACCGTGTTCGACCGCCTGCGTGCGGGCAACTGGTGGCGCGCACCAATGGTGGCCACCACCTGCAGCGCCACCGTGGATACCGCGATCTTCTGGTCGATCGCCTTTGCCGGCTCGCAGTTGCCGTGGGTAAGCTGGGCCGCCGGCGATCTGGCGGTGAAGCTGGCCATCGGCGTGTGCCTGCTGGCACCGTTCCGTGCCCTGCTGTGGAAGATGGCGCCGCTGCGCGGCACTACCCGCTGATCGCTGCAGCCCGGTACCAAGCCGGGCTGCTTTCCAGCATCACTCCGCGTGCTTGCCCGGCTCGAATGGCAGGCCTTGTGCAATTGCCGCGGCACTGATCGCCGCACACGCCGCTTCGATCTCGGGCGTTGGGATGGCAATGCGCGGGCGCCGGTCCAGGGTGCAGCTCAGGCCCACATCAAGCAGCGTGGCGTGCGCCGCGTGCAAGGCTTCGGCCGTCGCAGCAGGCAACCAGCCTGCAGCGGCCAACGCGGAGATCAGCAACGGGGTCTCCCTCGGCTCGCATAGCGACGGCGTGTGTTGCGCCTGCGACAGCACGCCGGTCTGCAGCACGAACTCCAGGTCGACCAGACCGCCTGCGCCCTGCTTCAGGTCCAGCCGCCCTGCATCACTGCGGTCCAGTTCGGCGCGCATGCGTGCACGCATTTTCAGCACATCGCCGAACAAGGTCTCGTGCTCACGCGCACGGCCCAGGGTGTCAGCGCGTACCTGTTCGAAGTCGGACAGCAGCGATGCATCACCAGCCACGCCGCGTGCGCGTACCAGTGCCTGATGCTCCCAGGTCCAGGCGCGCTCGCGCTGGTACTCGGTATAGCTGGCCAACGAGGACACCAGCGCGCCCTTGCCGCCGTCCGGGCGCAGGCGCACGTCGATGTCGTACAGGCGGCCGGCGGCGGTCACGGCGCCGAGCAAGGCCATCACCTTCTGCGCCAGACGCGCAAACCAGCGGCCGCTGTCCAAAGGACGCGCACCGTCGCTGCCTTCGCTGCCGGCCGGGCTGTCGTACAGGAACACCAGGTCCAGATCCGAACCGAAGCCCAGCTCAACGCCCCCCAGGCTGCCGTAACCGATGATCGCAAAGCGTCCGCCCGGCACTTCGCCATGCGCCTGCAGCATGTCCGCATGCGCCATCTGCAGCACGGTGACCACCACCGCGTCGGCCAGTTGCGCCAGTTGTTGCGTGCAGTCGACCGCACGCTGGCGGCCATCGTGGAAGGCCAGGGCCATGCGGAAACTCAGCGCGAGCCGCACTTCGTTGAGCGCGCGCAGCGCCGCTTCCGGGTCATCGATCTGCAAGGCGGCGGCGCAGGCTTCCTGCATTTCCTGCGCCTCCGGCATCGGCCCGGCGACGCGGGTATCCAGCAACTCGTCCAGCAGCAGCGGGAACGCCACCAGCCGCTCGGACAACAGCGCGCTGCGTGCGAGCACGTTGACCAATCGGGTCAAGGCGCTGGGCTGTTCGTCCAGCAGCGCCAGATAGCTGGTGCGACGCAGGA
The DNA here is from genome assembly GCF_056759935.1 of Stenotrophomonas sp. STEN035. NCBI lineage: Bacteria > Pseudomonadati > Pseudomonadota > Gammaproteobacteria > Lysobacterales > Lysobacteraceae > Stenotrophomonas > Stenotrophomonas sp. STEN035. Next base: position 3,557 of record NZ_JBRRDY010000016.1, on the reverse strand, counting down.
TGGCCTGCAGCAGGCCGAGCACGCGGCGCAGCGCGGCATCTGGCTGCGGCGAGCGCGTGGCGGCGTGCAGCAGTGCTGGCAATACCCGATCCAAGCGCGCACGAGCGCTGTCAGACAAGGACTTCACCCCCAGCGACTGGGCGAACTCACGCAGCGATTGATCCGCACCATTGGCATCGGCGAAACCGGCCTCAGCCAGCACCTCGGCGCTGCCGCCACCAGGCAATACCCGCCAATAGCTGGACAATACATCCGGCGCGGCCTGACCTTGGCGCGGGGCGAGCAACGCACCGAACTCAACGCTGACGCGTTCGCGCTGTTCGTTCAAAGCGCCCAGCAAAGCGTCCCAATCGGCATAGCCGAGGCCCAACGCGATGCGGACGCGGTCCAACGGATCGTTGGGCAGGCAGTGGGTCTGCGCGTCGCGCAGCATCTGCAGCCGGTTCTCGACGCGGCGCAGGAAGCGGTAGGCCTGGATCAGGTCATCACCATCGCTGGCAGCCATCTGCCCGCCTTCGACCAGCGCGCGCAGCGCTGGTAGCAGCCGTCGCTCGCGCAGCGCCGGTTCGCGGCCGCCACGGATCAGCTGCAATGCCTGGGCGAGGAACTCGATCTCGCGGATACCGCCCGGACCACGCTTGATGTCGTCCAACCGGTCCTTGCGCGCGACTTCGGCGGTGATTGCCGCTTTCATCTCGCGCAGGCCATCGAGCGCGGTGAAATCCAGGTAGCGGCGGTAGACGAAGGGCCGCAGCGTCTCCAGCCAGGCCTCGCCAGCGGCGATGTCGCCGGCTACCGCGCGTGCCTTGATCCAGGCATAGCGCTCCCAGTCGCGGCCTTCGCGCTGGAAGTATTGGTCCATGCCGGCGAATGACAGGGCAACGCGACCGGCGGTGCCGAACGGGCGCAGGCGCAGGTCGACACGGTGACTGAAGCCTTCGGCGGTGGTTTCGTCCAACAGCCGCGCCAGCCGCTGGCCGAGCCGGGCGAAATATTCCTCGGCGGCCAGCGGGCGGGTGCCATCGGACTCGCCGTTGTGCGGGTAGGCGTAGACCAGATCGATATCGGAAGAAAAATTCAGCTCGCCGCCGCCGAGCTTGCCCAGCCCGAACACCACCAGCTGCTGCGCGCTGCCATCGGCGTCGCGGACCACGCCGTGGCGGCTGGCGAACTCCTGTTCCAGCGCCTCCAGGCCCAGCTGCAGGCATTCCTCGGCCAGGCGGGTGGCGCCCGCCAGCGTGGCATCGACGTCATCAAGTTCGAGCAGATCGCGCCAGATCAGCCGGGTCGAGGCCGCAGCGCGGTAGCGACGCAGCTGGGTCGGCCAGGCCGTGGGTTGCAGCGGGTCCAGCACGGGCAATGGCAGCGGCGCTGGATCGGCCGCAGCCAGCAATTGCAGCAGCTCCGGCTGCCGGCACAGGGTATCGATGGCGAAATCGCTGGTAACCGCCAGCTGCCGCAAACCAGCCTCGAAGGCCTCTGAAGACGGCCATTGCGCCGGATCGGGAGCGGCCAGCTTGAGCCGGGCCAAGGCACGTTCGATTACAGGTTGAACAGATTCAGGTGCTGCGGGGGCGATTTGGTTCATTCCGCGATTCTGGCATCTGCGGCCCAGAAGTCGCCATCTCCGGCGATCAGGTAATAAAAAAGCCCGCTGACAGCGAACTGTCAGCGGGCCTTGCTCCCTCCCCCACGTCGGGATGCAGGGCGATCCTGCCGGGTGCGCAAACAACTTGCACGCTGCACTGCAAAACAATACCGGGGAGTACAAGAGCAGCAAATCCGTAATGACCATTCCACCAAGGTCCAACCCCCCTGTTCACGCCGAAGGGCGATAATCAGCCATCCCCCCAACAAACCGTAGTCGTCATGTCTGTCGAACGCATCCTGGACCCGCGCCTGCGCGACCGCATCGTTTCCGCCGAACAAGCCGCGGCCTTCATCCAGCCCGGCGAAACCGTGGCCATGAGTGGCTTCACCGGTTCCGGCTATCCCAAGGCGGTGCCGCTGGCACTGGCGCAGCGCATTGAAGAGGTGCACGCCGCCGGCCAGCCGTTCAAGATCAAACTGATGACCGGCGCGTCCACCGCACCGGAGCTGGATGGCGCGCTGGCCAAGGCCGATGCCATCGCCATGCGCATGCCGTTCCAGACCGACCCGGATGCACGCAAGCGCATCAACGAAGGCACGCTGGACTACATCGACATCCACCTTTCCCACGTTGCCCAGCATGTGTGGTTTGGCTTCTATGGTGATATCGATACCGCGGTGATCGAAGTCTCGGCGATCCGCGAAGACGGTTCGCTGGTGCCCTCCACCTCGGTCGGCAACAACAAGACCTGGCTGGACCTGGCCAAGAAGGTGATCATCGAGGTCAACGAATGGCAGCCCGCGGACATCGAGGGCATGCACGACATCTACTACGGCACAGCCCTGCCGCCGCACCGCAAGCCGATCCCGCTGATCCACGCCAACGACCGTATCGGCCAGGCCACGCTCAGCGTGGACCCGGACAAGATCGTGGCGGTGGTGCGCACCAATGGGCCCGATCGCAACAGTCCGTTCAAGCCGATCGATGAAGACAGCCGCCAGATCGCCGGCTACCTGATCGAATTCCTCAAGCACGAAGTGGCCAAGGGCCGGCTGCCGGCCAATCTGCTGCCGCTGCAGTCGGGCGTGGGCAATATTCCGAATGCGGTGCTGGCTGGTCTTGCTGAAAGCGGCCTGCGCGGGCTCACCTCGTTCACCGAGGTGATCCAGGACGGCATGCTGGATCTGCTCAAGTCCGGTGTGCTCGAGTACGCCTCGTGCACCGGTTTCGCGCTGAGCCCGGAGGCGAACGAGGAGTTCAAGCGCAACATCAAGTTCTACCGCGAGCGCATCATCATGCGCACGCAGGAGATCTCCAACCATCCGGAACTGGTACGCCGCCTCGGCTGCATCGGCATGAACGGCATGATCGAGACCGACCTGTACGGCAACGTCAATTCCACCCATGTGATGGGCAGCCGCATCATGAACGGCATCGGTGGTTCCGGTGACTTCACCCGCAACGGTTTCCTGTCCACCTTCCTGAGCCCGTCGGTGGCCAAGGGCGGTTCGATCTCGGCGATCGTGCCGATGGTCAGCCATGTGGACCACACCGAGCACGATGTCTCGATCATCGTCACCGAGCAGGGCCTGGCCGATCTGCGCGGCCTGCCGCCGCGTGCACGTGCGCGCCAGGTGATCGACAACTGCGCACACCCGGATTACCGCGACCAGCTCAACGATTACTTCGACCGCGCCTGCCGCGACAGCTACGGCAAGCACACGCCGCACCTGTTGCCAGAAGCCCTGTCCTGGCATCAGCGTTATATCGATACCGGCACCATGAAGGCCTGAGGCCAAACCTGTAGTGCCGAGCCATGCTCGACAGGGGCTTTACCAGCGAAAAGCCGCCCTCACCCCAACCCCTCTCCCGTACACGGGAGAGGGGCTAAAGCTGAAGGCCTGAAGCTCCGCCTGTAGTGCCGAGCCATGCTCGGCAGGGGCTCTACCGGGAAGGCCCCTTGCCG